>JANMZN010000028.1:0-32174 GCA_031383285.1 Segetibacter sp. | reverse complement strand
TCAGGGCAATTTAAAACGCTTGAAAGCGCAAACGTATTCGCCATCCTTAGATCCGTTATTGATACTACCGTAAAAAATGGAAATAACGTTTTGAACGCATTACATCTTATCGCTACTTTTGGAACTGAATAGTTACAAGAATAATAGGTTCCAAAATTTTTGTTTTCCAAATTATTAAAACATGATCAATTAAAACAACAAAGATTAATTTAGCTGCTGCAAAAACAAACCATAACTATTATTTTACTTTTATAATAAAAAGCATGTTCATGAGAAAAAGTTATTACTTCCCTATACTGTCAATCGTTATTTTAATTTTTGCTTGCAGCAAAGAAAATACAACGATATTGGAGCAAGAAAATGCTCCTGCTACCCTATCAAGAAATGAAATTGATACATTCATCAAGCACCAAATAGAAACAAAACACCAATTTGACTGGAATACAGCAAGTGATGAAATGATATGGAGTGCGCTCCAACAAAGTGATCAAATCATGTCTATTGGCTATAAGCCATCCGACGAAATCAATGTAGAAGAAAAACTTGCAAGCATTGACCTCAATACTACTAAATGGAAAAATGCAAGGAAGCAAGTACTTTCAATTGTATTGAAATATGAAAGTAGCACCCGGAAAAATATTAGCATCAATACGCTGGAAATATGGCAAGAAAATACCTTGCCGGTGGTAGATGTTAGAATTGAAAACCTGGCTACAGTAAAAGCACTTAGGGCAAGTAATCTGGTAAGGTATGCAGAACCTATGGGGTATGAACCAAAAGAGATTGGGGCAGCAAAGTCTGCAAGCAGCAGCGGATGTGGCTATAATGTAGGTGCTACCAACTTGGTGGCCGATTTGGATTATGTATCTATTTTACCCAACTCAAAACAATCGTGGAACTATCTGTACCACAACATTCCCGGCGCATGGACAAAAACAACCGGCAGCGGCGTAAAAGTCTTTATTATAGATACAGGATGCGAATTTGATCAGGAAAATCTAGGCAATACATTCAACCAGGGAAATTCTACCGGCAGAACCATAGAAAAAATAGTCACACTTCCTCGTTCAACTTTTTTGGGCATACCAACGGGCTCAAAAGAAACCGCTGATGACGGCTGTGGTCATGGCACCTCTATGGCTGGGGCATGTGCAGCACCTCGAGGTATTGACGGAGCAGCTTGTGGAGTAGCTTACAATTGCAATTTGGTAACATGCAGGGCAGCAGCAGATGTTTACCTGGATGAAAGCCGCGAAGTAAAAGGAGCATCAGATGCATTTACCAATGCTGCAAACAGAGCCGATGTAAAAATAATCAGCATGAGTATGGGAAAAACAACAAGTAGTTCTCAATTGAGAGACGCAATAAAATACGCATATGGAAAAGGTAAATTGATATTTTGTGCGGCAGGCACTTCTTTTGGATGGTCCGCAGGTTGGTTTGGAGTTATTTTTCCTGGTTATATGACTGAAGTAAATGCAGTGACTGGTGTAAAAGACAATAATTTCAATAACAATTGTATTGATTGCCACCAAGGAGTCGAAACAGATTTCACTGTAGTGATGGAAAGGGCAACTGATGGCCGCAGTCCGCTTACTTTAGCTATGGCAGGAGATGTCCCTTCTACGGTAGGAGGATCTTCTGTAGCTACTGCCACTACTGCTGGAATGGCTGCACTAATTTGGAGCCGATTTCCATTGCTTTCAAGAGATGAAGTGGTTACTAAAATGATACAGAATAGTAGTAATTACCCCACAAAAAACAATAGCCTTGGTTGGGGAAATGTAAATGTGAATTCAGCGACGAATTAATACAAATAGAGTAGAAAGTAATTACATAAAATGAGTGTCATATCAGTTGAAAAAATTATCAAATGTCCGCACAAAACAGCAGCTTCATTTTAAATTTAAAGTTGACGGTTACTACTGTTGAACTGAAGAAATACATCTGCCTACTTTAAACCTGCGATAAGCTTTCGATTACTTTTTTGGGGAACTTTTTTCAGATGAAAAAAATAGGAACCATTATAAAAACAATTACTTAAAATTCTTTAAAAATTTCAACACAAATCGTTTAATAGCAGTGAAAAAGTCAATGTTCAAAAAAACAGGATGGTAATTCTTCTATTAGAATACGCAATAACGATAAATAATCTGTATAATTGAGAAACAATTCAACGTATGACCAACCATTCAGAAAACATAAACGACCAAAATTCCCTAACTAGAAACATTGAACAAACCCTCATCAAAAACGGGAGGATCATAACAGCATCTTCCGATTACATTGCTGACATTTTAATAGAAGGAGAAACCATTACAGCCATCGGGAAAAACCTTCAAGCAACGGCGGACAAAATCATTGATGCAACAGGGCTTCTGGTTATGCCGGGTGGTATAGATCCACATGTGCATTTAGAGATGCCTTTCATGGGCACCTTCTCCAGCGATAGTTATGAGACAGGCACAAGGGCTGCGCTTCATGGCGGCACTACTACAGTCATTGATTTCATTTTACAAAAACAAGGCAACTCACTACGGGCTGCATTTGATGAATGGAGTGGTAGGGCAAATGGTTCTGCTGTGGGTGATTATAGCTTTCACATGGCCGTAACCGATTTCAATGAACATACCAAAGAAGAAATCAAAGAGATGATTGCCGAGGGTATTACCTCCTTCAAAACTTTCATGGCTTACAAAGGCGCATTGATGATAAATGACAGAGAGATGATAGCATTGATGCAGGAAGTTAAAATACAAGGTGGAATGGTAACCGTTCATGCTACCAATGGCGATGTGATTGACTATCTTACCGCAAAACACAGAGCAGAGGAAAAACTGACCCCTTTGTATCACTACCTTTCGCAGCCGGAAGTAACCGAGTCTGAAGCATCTGCCCGATTTGCTGATTTAGCCAATTATACCAATTGCATCGGCTACATTGTTCACTTAACCTGCGAAGGAGCACTAAACGCAGCAAGGGAAGCAACAAAAAGAAACCAACACGTACTTGTTGAAACCTGTATTCAATATTTAGTGTTAGATGCGTCATTATACGAAAGAGAAGATGGTGCCAAATGGGTGATGTCTCCTCCCCTAAGGGAAAAGAAAGACCAGGAAACATTATGGGCAGGTATAAATCAAGGTATGGTAAAAGTAGTAGCTACAGACCACTGTCCTTTTTCTTGGGAACAAAAGCTGATGGGGAAAGATGATTTTTCTAAAATACCCAACGGCCATCCTGCTATTGAACATAGGATGGAACTACTGTTTAGCGAAGGGGTAAATAAAGGTAAAATCAGCCTAAATAAATATGTAGAGGTGGCCTGTACCAATCCTGCAAAGATCTTTGGAATGTTCCCAAAAAAAGGTACGATTGGTATTGGCGCTGATGCAGATATCATCTTACTTGATCCCAATGAAAAACATTTTCTTTCTGCAAGGACTCATCACATGAATACCGATTACTCTGCATATGAAGGTTGGGAGGTGACCGGTAAGATTAAAACAGTTTTACTTCGTGGTACGGTTGCTATTGACAACAATCAATGTAAAATTGAAAAAGGTTTTGGCCAATTTGTGAAAAGGAATAAAGTAACCGGAAAATTATAATTGATAATTTGAACGGATAAATCAATTCAAAAAACAATTCTACAAATAATCATCAAACCATGCCAAGAATAATAAAATCAGGTCTTATCCAAATGAGCCTTCCTAAAACTGAAGGAGAAGGAACCATAGCAGAAATAATGGAAGCGATGGAGCGAAAGCACATTCCTTTGATTGAAAAAGCTGGTGAACAAGGGGTTAATATTCTATGCTTCCAGGAAATTTTCAATACGCCATATTTCTGTCCGGGGCAAGACAAAGCATGGTATGCCTCCGCTGAAACGGTGCCCGGACCTACTACAGAAAGGATGCAAGCATATGCTAAAAAATACAACATGGTAATTATTGTACCAGTGTATGAAAAAGAGCAAGCTGGATTTTTATACAATACCGCGGCAGTTATAGATGCCGATGGTACTTACCTTGGCAAATACCGTAAGAACCACATTCCACATACAGGTGGATTTTGGGAAAAATTCTTTTTCAAGCCGGGCAATCTTGGATATCCTGTTTTTCAAACGAAGTATGCTAAAGTGGGTGTTTATATTTGTTATGATCGTCACTTTCCTGATGGGGCAAGGGCTTTAGGGTTAAATGGTGCTGAGATTGTTTATAATCCATCAGCTACCACAGTTGGTCAATCGCAATATTTATGGAAACTGGAGCAGCCTGCACATGCGGTTGCTAATGGTTATTTTATGGGCTGCATAAACCGGGTGGGCGAAGAAAAACCTTGGAACCTAGGTAAATTTTATGGTACATCGTATTTTGTAAATCCAAGAGGACAAATCTTTGCAGAGGCTTCAGAAGATAAAGATGAACTATTAATAGCCGAGTTCGACCTAGATATGATAGAGGAAGTAAGAAGCACATGGCAGTTTTTCAGAGATCGCAGACCAGAAACTTATGGTAAGTTAGTGGAACTTTAATTAGTTTAGCATGCGGTGAAGACTGATTTTAAGAATTATGACAGATTGATCGAACTATTCAATCTATGCCATCCACGTTCAAAAAAAAACAACAGCGCTATGTCAATTATAAACAATAGGCTTTCTACAACAGAATACAATGTCAACTTTGCTGATATTCATCCGCCATTTGACACACACGACGGTGCTTTGGTAGAAGCAAACAGATGCATTTTTTGTTATGATGCTCCGTGTATGAAGTCCTGTCCTACCAGCATCAACATTCCAAAGTTTATTAAGCAGATTGCGACTGAAGATATCAAAGGTTCGGCAAGAACTATTTTGTCATCCAACATTTTTGGAGCAGGTTGTGGCAAAGTTTGTCCGGTTGAAAAACTGTGTGAAGGTGCTTGTGTTTTCAACTTTATGGAAGAACCCCCTATTCCCATTGCCAAACTTCAGCGCTATGCCACAGAAAAAGCTATAGAGGACAAATGGAAATTGTTTGACCGCAAACCTTCAATTGGCAAAAAAGTAGCAGTAGTAGGTGCCGGACCTGCCGGACTTTCTTGTGCACATACCCTCAGTCGCGAGGGAATAGATGTGACTATTTATGAAAAAGAAGCCAAAGGCGGTGGTCTAATGACCTATGGAATAGCTGCCTATAAAGTCACTCCACAGTTCTGCGAAGACGAAGTCAACTACATTCTTTCAATTGGCGGAATAGAAGTAAAATACAATCAAACGCTGGGAAAAGACATTACAATAGATGATCTGAAGGAACAATACGATGCTGTTTATTTGGGCATTGGTGTAGGGCTTACCCGATCGTTGGGCATACCAGGAGAAGAACTGGAAGGTGTGGTAGATGCCATTGATTTAATTTACGAATTGAGAGACAAAGGCTATTCTGCGGTCGCTATTGGTGATAAAGTAGCCGTCATTGGGCTAGGTATGACAGCAATAGATGCTGCTACCCAAGCCAAAAGATTAGGCGCCAAAGAGGTAACTATCGTTTATCGCCGAACACAAGCAGAAATGCCTTGCACTCAACATGAAATGGACATTGCATTGCTGGATGGCTGCAAAATTGAATGGCTCGCTGCACCCAAAGAAGTAAAAGGTGAAAATGGGAAAGTGACCCATCTTATCTGCACTAAAATGGAACAAGGTGAACCTGATGCTTCTGGTCGCAGATCACCGATAGAAACAAATGAAACAATAACTATTGAAGTTGATATGGTTATTAAAGCGACAGGTCAAACTCCTTTTACTACCCTGGTCGAGAAAAGTGGATTAGAAAATAAGTGGGGTAAAGTGAAGATTGGCCATGGATGCAAAACAAGTTTAGAAGGTGTGTTTGCAGGTGGAGATTGTGTAAATGGTGGCAAAGAGGTAGTGGATGCTGTTCAGGCTGGAAAAGATGGTGCTAAAGGAATACTTGACTTTCTAAATGATTAATGCATTTGGCATTTCAATAAAAAAAACAACTAAGCGTTTTCAATCCTTTTTTAAAATATAATAGCCCCGGATATAAAATCCGAGGCTATTTTTTTTATTCATTAAAACTACTTGTTGCTTTCATTGTACAAAGTCATCCGTCATATCATTACTTTACAATCACTAACTTCTGATTAAATGTTTCATCTTGTAGTATTACCTGAACATAATAGGTTCCATCACTTAATTTATTCATGTTATTAAACGTTATAACATTTATACCTTTAGAAAGTCCTCTTTTTTGATTCCAAACAATTCTTCCAGCCGCATCATTCATTCTTATAGTTGCCAATTCCTCTTTGGTTGAATTAATATTGATATTAAAGTAAGTACGAACCGGATTTGGAGAAATTACCATCCTTGTATCAGCATAGTTGAGGAGCTTGAACGAAATTGTAATACTCCGTTTCATACTTCCGGATTTCTCAATTTGTCTAAGTCTATACAAAACAACTGTTGATGAAATTCCATTAACATTATCAGTAGTTGTATAAGTAATTTGGCCACTAATATTCTGTGCTTTAATGCTCTTAATATCATTCCAAACTAACCCATCGGTACTCCTTTCAACAATATACTGATTCATATCTACTTCATTTGAAACTGTCCAGTGTAGCGTTACCATTTTTTCACTCAGGTCGCCTTTGAAACTTAACAACCTAATAGGTAGGATCGAAACGTTTCTCCAGTCACGATCGGAAGGGCAATTTTCACCAGGCAAACTAGCGTTGCTACCTGCAGGAAAAGGTCCATTGGTATTGCCATTTGGTCCCATATTGCTGTGCCCAACATTGCGCCAGAATTCAGATGCTTGTAAGCTGATATCAAAAATATCAAACTGATCAATTAGGCCATCTCCATCAGCATCAGCAAAATTGGTTACAAAGTTTCCAGGCAACCCTGATCCTTCATTTGCATCAGGTACGCCATCATTGTCTGTATCTAAATCATAGATATCTGGAATGCCATCAAAATCCTTATCGTATGGTGTAATTCCCCCACCCTTTGGCAGGCAATTATTATTAAACGCATCATATACATTCTCTATCCCATCTCCGTCATCATCCTGTCCACTAGGTTGTGCTTCATTGCAGGTGGGTTGACCTTCTACATTATCTGTAATTCCATCATTATCTGAGTCAATATCATAAGGGTTTGGTTTTAGATCATTATCATTATCCATTAAGACATACCCTTTTGCTCCAGGACCTGCTATGCCGTCAGCACCGTCATTCACACCGTCTCCATCTGTATCAATGCCATTTACAAGTCCGTCGGTATCGAATGTACCTTTGGCCTCGGTTATATCTGAAAGTCCATCACCATCGCTGTCTAGGTCCAGATAATTTGCCAAACTGTCTCGATCTAGATTTTGTGGGAATAAACTTGGGCCTCCATAAATTTCAACAGTAAGATCTGCAGAGTTCCTTAATCCATCTCCATCATTATCTAGCCCATCAACCATACCGTCATTGTTCACATCAACCATCCTAGCATCTCTTGCTTCGTAAGCATCTAGTATTCCATCATTGTCGCTGTCAAGATCAAGTTCATTTATTATTCCATCTCTATCAAAATCAAAGAAGTCATTGACATTATCTCCATCACAATCTGTCCATACCAATGGTTCAATTGGCTTGCCATAAATATCATTGATTGTAGGAGTTGTACAACCCGGCGTTACATCCAGATAATTAGGAATGCCATCATTATCACAATCCAAAAATGCATCATAACCTTTACCTTCAATAATATCCAATATTCCATCATCATCATCATCAATGTCATCATAATATCCTGCATCCACATCATTATTAGTCTCACCAATGGCTAGAGTTACATTTACACAGCCGCCTATTGGATCGCTATCAAGTGCATCATCTGTACCTTGATTTACCGGAGAAGGAATGAAAGCAGAAGGAACAGGTGTGGTGAAACAAACTGAATAATTTCCCGATAAAAGACCAGAGAATTGATAAAACCCAGTAGATTCAGTTGTTGTTGTCAGTACAACACCAGATGAATTCGTTAGCCTAACTGTAACTCCAGAAAATCCAGGCTCCCCTGCATCTTGAATTCCATTCCTGTCATAATCGTGCCATACAAAGTTTCCAATTGTTGCCGAACCATTTAATGCAAGGTCTAAAGTAAGATTATCAAGCGTAGTTAAGGTAATAGCATTTGTTCGTTCTTCACTTCCTGCTGTATTAGGACCAACCGGTACAATACCATTATTATCATTATCTATGTTGTTGTTGGGATTAGTACTTGTTGCAATGCTATTTCCATAGGTATATCCTGTAGGTAAGACAACACCTACTATAAATTTGCCTGGTAAAAGATTTGAAAAACGATATAGACCATTGGCGTCGGTGGTTGTGGAAGCAATTGCAGCCCCATCAGGCACATTGTCGCCATTATTATCCGCATATAGATTTACAATTGCTCCTACTATACCTGATTCATTACTGTCCTTCATTCCATCTGAATTTAGGTCATTCCAAACAAGATTGCCAAGTGTTAAAAATCCTGGACAGATGCTAGGCAAAACACTTATATCCGATCTACCTATTTTGCTTGGACTAACATTCAGACTTAATACTTTAGGATATCCAAAACCTGCAGCACCGAATGCAGAAAGATTAATAGTTGCTTCATACACAACATTGAAATTCCAATTAGGATAAGTAGCATTTGGAGTATAAGTACTGTTTGTAGCTGGCGAATTGCTAGTTAGAACATAACCTTTCTCATTTAAATTAGAATCAAGAGAAGTTTTTACACTTACCACGTCAGAGGCACTTCCCATGGTTACGCTTCCATCTCCACCAGATACTCCAAGGCTTTTGTAACCAGAAGGCGCAGCAGCACTTGCAGAAATGTAATCCATTTTAAAATCCATTTTCTTGGTACCCGTAGCATCGAACAATTGCATCTGCATATTATCCGCAGTCACCATGTCTGTAAAAGTGTGGGCAGCGGGCCATCCAATTACATTGGTTCCGTATGTATTGTCAACTAGTGTTTTATCAAGCGTAGTTTTGATGGTTACTGTATTGTTTGGATTAATAGTCCAAACAGATTTTACAGTACCGTCAGTACCAGATTGATTAGGATTTCCACCCATAACAATGGTAGTGCATGACTGCCCTACGTCACCGCCGGTTTTGTTTTGGTCACCGTCGTGTACCATAAATTGGAGACGATAAGTGTGCCCCGGAAGTAAACCTAAATCGGCTACCTTCCAAACAACTTCTGCGCCATATCCTTCGCCAGTCAAATTACCAAAACCTACGGCAGGCATATCGCTCCCTGTACCCAATGTCCAATTATTTTTTGAAGGATTAGCATCTGGGGTAACTGTAATTACAGCTGGATTTCTTGTTTTATCAACTGTTCTAACTGCCCCTTTCCATGTACCACAAACTTTTTGAGGGGCAACGGGAGTGCCGCCTTGTTGCCAGTCACCTGCACGGCTTGTGGAGCCATTAGCAGTAAGATCTGTAATAAATAAAGCAGGCATCAATGGTCGTCCACCACCATCAGCTACATCATTGCCAGATTGATCACCTGATGAAATAGTAGTACCTACCAACGGATTTATAACACAACCAGGTGTAGATGGTGTTGGAGTTAATGGGTAATTGGTTGTTGTAGTACCACTTGTGGTTTTAACTACCACACTTCTTACACCCAGAGTCATAGCATGCTCATCGCTATACCACATTCTTATTTCAGACGTTGCAGTACCACAGGTTGATGGACCAGGCTCAGCATATCTAAGTACTTCACTTTCGTTAAATACAACAGCAGACCGTGGAAGGTTGCTGTTGTCTGGGTAAGCTACTGCGCAAGTTTGACAACCTACATTTCCAAGCCCAAAACATTCTGCGCCACCACCTGTTGGTGCAATATTTGTAAACCCTGCATCAATGGTCAAGTTACTTGCATTGGCAACTAAAGTCACGTTTACTGAACCATTAACAGGATCACTGTCTATGGTTTCATCAGCACCTTTGTCTGAAGGGCTAACATAAAACCCTGATGGAGTAGAGAAAGTAATGATATAATTAGCAGGTCCTAAATTTTTAAAGTCATAGTATCCATCATTATTAAAGAAACTAGTCAATGTACTAGCGGTTGTTCCATCAGAAAAAGTAATCGTAACAGTAGCACCATTAATTCCAGGTTCCCCAGCCTCTTGAATACCATTTGCATTTAAGTCATTCCATACATAATCTCCAATAAATCCATTTCCACAAAGCGCCATATCCAAAGTGAGATTTCCATTTTCATTGTCACCATCTGTTGTTGGTTCTCCTCCAACAGAAAGTGTAGTTGCATTGCTGTACAAAATTCCGCCTACTTCATTCACTCCATTGTTATCATTGTCAACATCATTATCCGGATTAGGGCTTGTAGATTGTGTAGCAGTATTAGGGCTTTTTGTGTAACCTTCTAAAACTGGAATAGAAACAATGTACCTTCCAGCAACAAGACTTGTAAAACTGTAATAACCAGATGCATCTGTTACGGTCGTGCCGATTGCAGCACCATCAGGTAGATTATCACTATTGTTGTCACTATACAAACTAACGGTTAGCCCAGGGATCTTTGGTTCGGCAACATCTTTAATGCCATCACCATCATAATCATTCCAAACTATGTTACCAAGGTTTACTGATCCACCCAGACTCTTAAAGCAAAGATCATCCAAAACAAAATCGTTGTCTGTACAGCTAGTGTTATTATCGTAAATCTGTAATGTTACAGTACCAGAAGCTGTAGCTACATAATTGCCGGTAATATATATCCAAGCGCCAGCAGTAGACGATACAGTAGCGGTAGCACCTGTCAAAGTTGTTCCATTAACCTTTAATGATATTGATGCTTTTTGATTTGAAGTTGTATTTGCATTGGCTATCCATGCACTAAATTGATAAGTATTTCCTGCCGCCACGGTTACTGCTCTATACCAAACCCTGTTAGATGATATTGAAGACCCATCAGCATATAACATCCAGTTGCCAGAGCGAGGCGCAAATAAAGGGAAACTGGAAATGGCCTGTTGGACATTGTTTACAATTTTATATTGTTTACAAGAAGATGGAGCAGTTGTAAACAATGTATAGTCCGAAGATGCAGGTGATATAGATCCACTTTCAAATCCTCCATAATAGCCGGTTGCATCATTTAATACATTGCCGTTACATCCACCAGATCCGCAATTGGATGCAATAGTACCACAATCACTTGCTGATAGAACGTGGAGACGTAGCATTTTATCGTGCCCCCAAATGGTATATGATGCATTGGTTGCACAAGGTGTACCATCATCAGCAATTAACAATCTTACTTCTACGTTTTCTAACGCTACAGTAGCGGTTTGAATAGTGACAGGTAAATCAGTCAATGTCCCAGTACCGGTTGCGCCTGAAACAGTAAACCCAACACCATTAATTGTGTTGGAACCATTTACAAAACATTTCCAAATACCAGTATTATCCCTGTATTGCCAATTATATTTAGAACTGCTGTTTGCATTGCTAATCTTGGCATTTATTGTCAAAGCACTTCCGCTGCAGGCATACCCGCATGTAGAAAAGTAATCTACGGTATGAGCAAATAGCCCATTAGCCTGAAACAAAAATAATCCTGCCATCAGAATTAAATTTTTAAAGCCCACAATAAATTCGCCTTGTTTGCGTTCTCTGTTTTGTAACGTACAATTATCCATATTATCAGTATTAAGTTTTCAAAAATTGGATCAATAAACTCCTATTGAGATTTGTAGGTATTACAAATCACATCAGAGATTTCAGCAAACAATTGTATAAGCCATAATAGGGTTAAACAACTTTGCTGCCACCAGAAAGGTTTAATGAATGTTGGATATGAAGTTTTTCGAAAGAAGAATTGGATTGAACACATATGTTCCCTACAGGAAACAACTTTGCTCAAACTCTATGACGAAGTGATTACTATTTAGGTTGCCCCTAACTATATAATATTTTAATCATTTTTCTTTAACAATCAATCAATGAAGTGATTTTTATTTACTAGATGCAAAAAACATACTTATTTAATTTAAATATGTAGTGCAAACTTGGAGTTAGATTAATAATAAGATAGTTTCTGAGTGAATTTCGCCAGGAGATATAATTATTAATGCTGCTTCACATTTATAGCCAAGCATTTTACAATCAAAAAACCCTGCATTTAAGTGCAGGGTTTAATTAAAAAAATATTCAAAGCCATTATTCCTTGACTAATTTATAAGCCTTTTCACCATCTATTTTTAGAAAATACGCACCAGAAGCAAATGAAGAAAGATTAATTTGATTGATCGCTTTACTCAATATGAAACGACCAACAACTTGTCCTGAGACATTCGTAATTATCATTTCCTTTGAAAAATTTTCGCCTTGAATGGCAACTGCTATTTTGTCTTTAGTTGGGTTAGGATATATATTTATCGCACCTTTAGTTCCATCAAACTTTACGGATAGTATAGTTGAATATCGAATAGTTCCGTCTTTGTCAACCTGACCAAGCCTATAATAATTTAAACCAACTATTGGAGTAGCATCAACAAATGAATACTGTAAATTAGCATTGCTATTGCCAGCCGCCTTTACTGTTCCTATTGCCTCAAAATGTTCTCCATCTGAACTCCTTTCGATGATAAAAACTGAGGAATTTTGCTCCTGAAGGGTATTCCAGATCAACAATGCAGTTAATCCAGCCTTCTCTGCAGTAAATTTACCCCATTTAACAGGTACAATATTAGCGATAAAGCTCAATGTATCTGATGCGCTTATAACAACATTTGAAGCATTGAATAATTTAACCGTATTATAAACGCCTGCTTCACTTTTCAATTCTATATCATCAATAAACCAACCTTCGCCGCCTACTGCCTGGTCTGATGCAAAAGTAAATCTAAACTTAACCTGAGTTCCTTTAAACTGCGCTAGGTTTACCAGGGTTTGTATAAACTGACCATTTGATGTACCACTAAAACCTTTTTGGCTTAATGCCCCAACATATGAGTTGTACGGATTTTGATACATATATGGACCAAGATCCATCCATGTATTACCATTGTTGGTAGAAATTTCAACAATACCGCCATCATATGTTTCTTCTGTATTGAAATAATGCCAGAAAGACAAAGTACTTATGCCCGAAAGATTAAATGAATTTGTAGAAGTAAGCGCAAGGCTTGAAGTAATAGAGGTATCACTTGCAAAATAAGAGAGAGAAGGGCTTTTACTTCTTAAACTGTTTGTTAACCAAACCACACTTCCATTGGCAGTAGCCGAAAAGCTAAGGGGATTAATACTTGATGTAGCAACAGATTCACTAAAATGCTGTATGGGGGAAGTATAGGTTCCAAGATTAACTTTAGCTAAAACGGTAAAGACCTGACTTTGTCCGGGGCTTAATGCCGGCACATTAAATAAAACCGTTCTGTTTGAACTATTGTAGGTTCCACCACTAATGTAAGTAAGATTTGATGGAAGCGTATCTACAATTGTATATCCCGAAACTGCTTCACACTGGCAGGTAGCAGTAAAGGTATAAGTCAGTTCTTCATTTTGCGCAACAATAGCCTTATCAACAGTTTTATTAATGCTGGCAGTGGGCAAATCTGTAGCCGGAATCTGGTCAGTATAACTATCGGCACTTCCTTGAGATGCACTGTAACCTAAACCGCGCCTTGCAAATGCTTTCCAAATAACACAGCTATATAAACCATTGTAAAGAATACTATCTGCTTTTAATATAGCATCACGACCATCAATAAACCCTGGACCGCATGGTTGCAATTTCATTCCTTCTGTTACCAATTTCATGGCAATTGAATTACCACCAACTCCATTTGGATTATAAAAGTTAGGATTGATGCCTGCTACCTGAATGATAGCCCAAGTCATATCCCAAAGCACTGTAGCCCAAATTGATCCAATCGCATGTACTCCTCCTCCTGTATTAGTTGCTACCATGCCATAGGTCCATTGGTTTATGTTCATGTCTGTAGTGTAAGGATAAGTTCTAATGCCACTTCCGGTAACGGGATCTTGCTTATAAACATATGTGCCTATTGGCCTCCTTTTTACGCCGTCGGTTAATTGAGCAGTTGCCCAATTGGTTGTAGTCATTAATGCGAAATAGTCACTCCAACCCTCTCCCATTTGCTCTGCATTTGTTAAGCATCCTGCCGCTGCCGGACCTCCTGTTAAACGATTAGATATGCCATGGGTATATTCGTGGCCAATAATACCATTGTCCAAATCTCCATCTAATGGCAGGGATTTCAAAGTAATATTTACAACTGTCCCCCCTTGAACGGTTGCTTTAATATTATTTCCATCAGCTTGAGAAATCATTATTGCTGGAACGACAATTGAATTATCACTTCCGGTCATACTAAACGGAGCAGTCGTTACATTGTTAACCACAATTACAGCAATCGCACCTGCATCCTGCGCCATTTTTATCTTAACCGTAAAACTGCAATTTCCCCGATCTACCAATGCGACTTTTCCAACTAAAAGTGGATTTGATATAATGGCACATGCATCATTAAGTCCGGTAGTTGAAGGATTATACAATACTACATCTTCTGTAATTGGTCCTTTATTAGCTATTGCATTATTTATACTAACATTTGCCTCAGATGCGGTTTTAAAACCTGCTAATGTTGAAGGGGTATTTACTTTGAAAATCTGTGAGGAAGACTCCCATAGAAACATTTGCATTCTTGGATTAGAACCGTCTTCCGGTGTACTAAAGTTGGCATTGTTTTTTCCGCTACCATCTTGTGCATCTGCAAATACAAAATCAGTACCTAATCCTCCCAATCCTTTATTGGAATTCTGAAAATTACCTGACACCTCATCAAAACCGTAAAGGTAGGATAGGTCATGCATTATATTGTTCCAATAAAACAATTGCGTAATGGCAAATTTCTGATTGTCACCTGTAATTATTGATGTATTTGGATTAAATGGAAAATCAAACGTTAAGGTAGGTGAAAGAGTAGTTGAAATTGCTGCCCTGCCGGAATTTGTTGATCCGTTGTTTCCAGCCCTATCGTCACGGGCCCACACATTGTTGCCTCTTGTTGAATCATGGTCACCTAGACCATCATTATGCCATCCTAATGAAGTTGCAGGGTTATTAATTCCTGCATTTGCCCATGGGGTGTTTACAAGTATTGGCGAACCACCAGGATGATTAAGGGTTTCGGCTGGGTAAGCAATTACTCTATATCCCGCACTAGTAATGTCATTGCCATTTTTTCCTAATTCACTTGAATTATTATTTTGATTCTTTTCACTTTGATCTACTTGACCACTACTCCAGTCTTCATATAAAGTCAAGTTTATTTTGCTAACAATTGAACCATTTATTGCATCAACATTGATTAACCAATAATCCGAAGAATTTATTGGAGCTAGTTTCACCTGCCAACATAACTTAAGCATCTTTTCAACTTTTATCCAAAGTAGTCTTGCAGTAACATCATCCTTTGCTATATTCAATTTTCCAAAGTTGAACTTGCTATTGTTTTCAGATAAAATAACCGGTGTTCCACTCATCACTAATCCAATAGAACTACCAGCATTTACAACTGCCATGCTCGATTGCACTGTTGGTTTATCTCCTGCCTCTGCAATCCGATAAGATAAACTACTAAGAAAATCGCCGGCATTTGAAACTACCTTTTCATTTTTAAAAGCAATTGTTTTTATTACATTGTAAATCGGGAACCCCTTATATCCCTGTTGCAGATAAACCATTTTAGTTCCTGACGCTTTGTTAATGAAACAATCTGAAACAAAGGAGTTACTAATTTGATCATCAGCGAGATGTAATGCATTTTTATTTTCCCTTACTAGACTGAATGCCTGATTTTTGGTGAAATCACTTTGTTGGGAAAAACTTTGTTTTGGTAGCCAAAAAACTAACGTTGCGATAGCTAGAAAATAGTATAAATTTTTCATTTTACTTAAACGGGAAGGTTAATTAGGTGACGAAAATAAGCAAAAATTAATGGTTTTTAACTTCACAGATTTAGCAGGTGAATTAATCAAAACATCAATGGTATTAAACAACAATTGTCATTCTATTTATTATGAAAGCTCTATTACAGTAATTTCTGGCATTATCCCTACCCTGCCTGGATAGCCAATAAACCCAAAACCTCTGTTTATGTATAGTTTTTGTTTACCATCTTCATACAATCCTGCCCACTGTTTATACATCCACTGTACCGGACTCCATTTCATAAAAGGAGTTTCCAAGCCAAACTGCATACCATGTGTATGGCCTGCCAACATCAAATCAATATCCGGATATTTGGGTTTTACTTCTGCATCCCAATGGGAAGGATCATGTGACATTAATATTTTAAATGCATGATTTTCTGCACCTATATATGCCTCATCTAATTTACCATATTTAGGAAAATTACCTTTTGCACCCCAATTTTCAATACCTAATAATGCAATCTGATCACCATTTCGATCTAAGACTACATGCTCATTCATTAATAGCTTCCAGCCTATTTCCTTATGGACATTCTTTAAATTTTCCAGATTTTGCTTTTTCTCTTCCGGTGAATTCCATTGAATATAATCACCATAATCATGATTTCCCAATGTGCTAAATACACCCATCGGTGCAGTTACCTTATTAAAGACATCTTTATACTTTTCCATTTCATCTGCATGGTCATTCACGAGATCTCCTGTAAAAAGTACAATGTCTGGCTTTTCATTCAATAGCAATTCTACCCCTTTTAGTACCGCATTTTTATCTGTAAGACTCCCTGAGTGAATGTCGCTTATATGTACAATTTTCAACCCCTTAAAACCGGATGGAAGGTTTTTGTAGGTAAGTTTCAAACGCTTCAGTTGATAATTGTATTTGTTGCTAAAACCATACATCAAAGTGGTAAACAACCCGCCTCCGACAGCTATACCTAGCCAGCTTAAAAAAGCTGACCGGCTCAAATTCCAATCTTGAGTACCAATGTTTGAGTTATTGGACAAAGCTTTACCAACAATCCAAGTAATTCCTCTTCTTGAATCATCAAGCACAAAGAACAATGCAGCTATTAGTTTTGCCAGAAAAAGTCCAATGAATGTGGCAAAAAGATAATTTCTAATGGTTTTTGGATAAGTCTCAATGGTCCAATATGGCAAAA
Organism: Segetibacter sp.; assembly: GCA_031383285.1. GTDB lineage: Bacteria > Bacteroidota > Bacteroidia > Chitinophagales > Chitinophagaceae > Segetibacter. Next base: position 14,940 of record JANMZN010000028.1, on the reverse strand, counting down.
GAATAATTAAAACAACTGCTGAAATTGACAAGGTCCAATAAATGGAGTAAACAATCATTCGTACTTTATCTGAAGATTCATTTGTTAGGTATTTAACAGCCTGAAAAACATACAGATCAAATAAAATCATTACAACAATTGCGATCCATCCCCCACTTCGATTGTGCATCGGTTTCTAATTTTAAAAAGTAAAAGAAGGCTTTTATAACATAATGTTGAAAAATTGAAACTCTATATAACTGTTAAATCAATTAATTGTTTAGGTGATACTGTACTTTTGTAGCAATTGTGATAGGTTTTGTTTACAATAAAACCACAACCATATATTTAAAAAATACAACAACTATGTTACTCACATATTATGGTCATTCAAGTTTTTCAGTTGAAGTTGGTGGAAAAAACATCCTGTTTGATCCATTTATTACTCCAAATGAGTTAGCTGAAGATGTAGATATCGATGTTATTCAAGCAGATTATATCTTCATTAGCCATGGTCACAGCGATCATATTGCTGATTGTGTGGCAATTGCGACCAAAACAGGGGCTAAAGTAGTAGGTGCTTACGAAGTATGCGAATGGCTTAAAGAACAAGGCTTGGAAAATGTTCACCCCATGAATACCGGAGGCAAATGGCAATTCGAATTTGGATCGGTAAAATGTGTTGTTGCCATACATAGCAGTAGCATGCCCGATGGAGCATACGGAGGAAACCCAATGGGATTTGTATTCACTACTAATGAGGAGAATTTCTATTACTCCGGTGATACGGCTTTAACTTACGACATGAAACTTATTCCTCATTGGGCAAGTCTTAATTTTTGCATCCTGCCTATTGGCGACAATTTTACTATGGGAATAGATGATGCCATTATTGCTGCAGAATATGTAAAGTGTCCAGTAGTAATTGGCGTTCATTACAACACTTTTGGTTATATTAAAATCGATACAGAAAAAGCATCGGAAGCATTCAGAGCTGCCGGAAAAAACTTACTATTGCCGGAAATAGGGGAAACAATTGAATTATAAATTACTAGAAACTGTAAAATTAATATGGGAAGAATAATAGGTATTGCAAATCAGAAAGGTGGTGTTGGTAAGACTACTTCTGCCATCAATCTGGCAGCAAGTTTTGCTGTGCTAGAATATAGAACATTGTTGGTAGATGCAGACCCACAAGCAAATAGTACAACTGGCGTTGGGTTCGATCTTCACAACGTGACTAGTAGCTTGTACGATTGTATGGTTAATCATGCAACAGCCCATGATGTGATACTTAAAAGCGAAATTCCAAATCTGGATGTAATTCCTTCTCATATAGACCTGGTAGGGGCAGAAATTGAAATGATCAATTATCCAAACCGCGAAAATGTGATGAAGCAATTGCTTGGTGTGGTGAAGGATGAATATGATTTCATAGTGATTGACTGTTCACCTTCGTTAGGATTGATAACTGTAAATTCATTAGTGGCCGCAGACAGTGTAATTGTTCCAGTACAATGTGAGTTTTTTGCATTGGAAGGACTTGGAAAATTATTGAATACTATAAAAATAGTACAGAACAGATTAAACCCAGGGTTGCAGATTGAAGGAATTCTAATGACCATGTATGATGGCAGGCTTCGGCTGTGCAACCAGGTTGTAAGTGAAGTGAGGAGACATTTTGATGAGATGGTTTTCAGTACCATTATTCATAGAAATACCAGATTGAGTGAAGCTCCTAGTTTCGGAAAACCTGTAATACTATATGATTCAGATAGCAAAGGTGCTGTTAATTACCTAAATCTGGCCAAAGAAATACTCCAAAAAAATGACCTTACTAAAATGAGCCAAGAAGAAAGAGTACTTGATTAAAAATAGCTTCTCATGGCAAATTACAAATGCTAAACAGAAAATGAAAACTACTAATTGGAATAGTATAAATAGAAACGGAAATCAAAAATGTCCACAATAAAAAAAGATGCATTAGGCAAAGGAATACGTAGCCTTTTACAAAATATAGAGTCAGACTTAAAGACAACTGCCGGCACCTTGAAGGAACCGGTAGTGCAAAGTGTAACCGGTATCAACCGCATTTCACTTAGCAGTATTAGCATCAATCCTAAACAACCAAGACGCGATTTCGATGAACAGGCGATGAGTGAATTAGCTGCATCTATAAAGTTGCACGATATCATTCAACCGGTCACTGTATCAGAATTGTCAAATGGTAAATACCAATTAATCAGTGGTGAAAGAAGGTTTAGGGCTAGTAAAATAGCTGGGCTAAAAGATATTCCTGCATATGTACGTCATGCAAATGACCAGCAATTATTGGAGCTTGCCTTGTTGGAAAACCTTCAAAGGGAAGACCTGAATGCAATAGAAGTTGCACTAAGCTATAAGCGGATGATGGAAGAACTTACCTACACTCAAGAACAAGTAGCCGAAAGAATGGGTAAGGAAAGAAGTACAGTTACAAATTATATCCGCTTACTTAAATTACCTCCAGATATTCAACTAGCTGTGCGCAATGGAACGCTAAGTATGGGGCATGCAAGAGCTTTGGTGAATGTTGACCTCATTGATAAGCAACTATTCATTTTTAGTGAAATAAAAAGCAAAGGATTAAGTGTAAGGCAGACTGAAGAACTTGTTAGAAAAATGTATAAAGGCGATGAGAAACCAAAGCCCGAAAACAAGTCTACCCTACCACCTGCTTATAAACGAATTGAAGATAATCTAGCATCTCATTTTGGAGCAAAGGTTAAGCTTACCCATAGCAAAAATGGATTTGGTAGTATTTCTATTGACTATTTCTCTTTACAAGAGCTGAATAAAATTTTAGAGCAGATGAATGTATCTGCTAGCTAATTATGAAAGGGCGTACTTACCTTCTTTGGATTTGCTGTTGTTTGCTTGGCAGTAATACATGGAGTCAGGATGTAAAAAAAGATACGGGCATCGTATTACCAAATCCCAAAGGAGCTAAAAATTCATTCGCAACTAAAAAGGACTCTGTAATGTTTGCATCAAAAAATGGCAGCGTTAAAGAAGTATATAAGCATAGTCCCAAGAAAGCAACCTTACATTCATTAATGGTACCCGGATGGGGACAGATTTACAATAAAGAATATTGGAAATTACCTATTGTATATGGAGCATTGGGCGCTGCTGCGGGTTTCTACATTTACAATAATAACTGGTATAAAAAAACCAGGAATGCTTATGAAATTAAAGTAGCAAATGATACTGCACGTTTTGGCGAAATTGACCCCAAATTGGAGCCTATACCAGCTCCTTACCTGATTGTTTACCGAAATTCATTTCGAAGAGATCGTGATTACTCTGCCTTATGGTTTATTATTTTTTGGGGGCTAAATGTAGCAGATGCAACAGTATTTGCTCATCTTAAGAACTTCGATGTAAGTTCAGATCTCTCATTAAATGTTCAACCAATTATTAGTCAGGGAGGCACCAATGGAGTTAATCTTGTTTTAAGTTATAAAAAACCGAAACCGCGCATCTTTGATGTAAGATAAATTGCAACATGAAAATAGCACTTATTGGATATGGCAAAATGGGTAAGGCAATTGAAGAGATTGCTTTGCAAAAGGGGCATGAAGTTGTTCTAAAAATATCTATTGAGAATACTTACGACTGTACAATAGAGCATTTGCAAAAAGCGGATGTTGCTATCGAATTTACTGGTCCGGAGACTGCTGTTGAAAACCTGAAACATTGTTTTGATGCCGATGTACCAGTGGTATGCGGCAGTACAGGTTGGTTGCAACATATGGACGAAATAAAAGATTATTGTCAAACTAAAAGTGGAGGTTTTTTATATGCAAGCAATTTTAGCGTTGGTGTAAATCTATTCTTTGAATTGAACACTTATCTTGCCAAATTGATGAGTAATTATTCTGATTATGATGTGATGCTTAAAGAAGTGCATCATACACATAAGAAAGATGCACCAAGCGGAACTGCAATTACTTTAGCAGAACAAGTGCTAAACAATACAATAAGTAAAAAGCGTTGGATAAATGAACTTTCTGACAATAAGGATGCACTAATAATAAATAGCGAAAGAATTGATCCTGCACCAGGCACTCACCACGTAAAATATACCTCGCCAATTGATGATATTGAAATCATTCATACTGCTCACAACCGTATCGGCTTTGCGGCTGGCGCACTAAGAGCTGCTGAATTTATTCAAGGAAAAAAAGGCATCTTTTCTATGAAAGAAGTGCTTGGCTTATAAACTAACATACAGTCCAACGCCTCGCCCATCTGATGAAACCCCTATGTTGAGAATATCTTTTATAGACTTAACAGCAGCCTTATTAAAAATATCAACAGCTTTGTAAGAAGCACCTTTCGTAAGCAATTTAATGAGAACGCCAGTACCAACAGATGTTAAAGCAGTTGCAAATGCACCCTGATAATCTTTCTTCGAAGCTGCAGCATCTATTTTTCGGATCACTCCATATACAGCTACAGCAGACCCTACATAAGCTGAAACCTTATAAATTGTTCTACCTGTTTTGTAGGTTCTAAATAATTTATTTACATCCTCAATTTGCTTCACGCCTAAAATTTCCGCTACCTTATTAACGGATGGAATTTGAACATCATTTAAGTAAAACTTAGGCGAAAATCCTTTTTCGACTCTTAAGACTTTGCCTAAAATTAAATTGAGGTCAATCTTGTTTAAATCAATCTTTTTCAAATCAATCTGACCAAACGACTTTTGACTATTTGCAATTGCAAGACTTATCAAAAGAAAGAAAACGATTTTATTCATGCACTTTTAATTAGAGTGTAAAATTATACCCCGCTTTAAAAAGCAGGCTGTTGGCAGTTGCCCCACCTGACTTAAAATTATCGTAATAAGCACCAACTTCTATGCCAACTAATCGTACACCAACCCCTCCACCAAACGCAAACTGAACCTCAGCATCACCTATTGACTTTACAGAAGCCATACCTGCATCTGCTTGAATGAATAATCTATTAATCATAAACATTTGTTTTATCCCTGCTTTAACAGGAATTATTGTCAATTTGGGAGTAGCAGAATTTTGACCAGTATAACTATTGTATCCAATGGTGGCGATAATAAACGTCTTACCCCATCCAATTCCACCGTAAACTTCGCCTCCAACTCCATACTTATAGCCAGATTTAAAATCATTCATTGGCAGTCCATATATACCATTCAATCCAATAGTAAACCCAGGCTTTGTAACTACAGCCGCAACTGTTCCCAATTGACCAAAAACATTGTTGATGCCGAGTATCAAAAACAAGGCGAGCATATTTCTTTTAGCAGTTTTCATCACGTTTGATTTATTATTATAAAGGTACTGATAAACAATTTCTTTTACAAATAAATGTCTCCAAACCTTAGCTAAAATTGAACAATGTTTAGCATCAAATAACCAATTAAACCCAAGCCCATAAGGAAGAATAGAAAAATGATGTTCGATACATGAATGACAACATATTTAAACAGCAAAAGCCTTTTAAATATTTCAATCAATAAGCAAATACGAATATGACTCTAAAAATAACTATACGGATAAATGCCCTAACATTTCGGTAGTCATTCTTTCAAGATCATATTCAGGCTTCCAACCCCAATCTTGTTGTGCTTGGCTATCATCAATGTTTCTCGGCCAACTGTCTGCAATGTTTTGCCTGCTATCAGGAGCATAAGAAATAGTAAACCCATCCAAATGTTTCTGGATTTCAGCAGCTATTTCTTTTGGTGAAAAGCTCATTGCACAAATATTGTATGATGACCTTACAGAAATTTTTGAAGCATCCGATTCCATCAATTCAATTGTTGCCCTGATTGCGTCGGGCATATACATCATAGGTAGATAAGTGTCTTCTTTTAAGAAACAATCATAGCTTCCCCGATTGATAGCATCATGAAAAATTTCAATTGCATAATCTGTCGTTCCGCCACCCGGTTGAGACTTGTAGCTGATTAGTCCGGGATACCTCAAACTCCTTACGTCTAGGTGGTATCTGTTAAAATAATATTCGCACCATCTTTCTCCTGCAAATTTGCTAATACCATATACAGTAGAAGGTTCTACGATGGTGTGTTGTGGGGTATCATCTTTGGGAGAATTAGGACCAAATACTGCAATGCTGCTAGGCCAATATATTTTTGCCATATTTTCTTCCTTTGCAACTTCCAAAACATTTAGCAGACTTTGCATATTGATGTGCCAAGCCAATGGTGGATTTTTCTCTCCTGTAGCACTTAATATTGCTGCTAACAGATAAATCTGTGTAATATTATTTCTCAGCACCAATACATGGAGTGTTTCCTTATTCATAATGTCAAGCGAAACATAGGGACCCGTTCCCTTTAGTAGTGGATGTTCTTCGCGAAGGTCGCTTGCAATAACGGCGCTTTCGCCATAAATTTTTCTAAGCTGCAAGGTTAACTCCACTCCTATTTGCCCACAAGCTCCCACAACCAAAATTTTTTCATTTCTGTTCGGCATAGCAATCGTTTTTATTAGTTAGAAGTTCAAATGTATAAATTCAAAAGTAAAATTCATCATTCAATATAATAGGGGCCTTCTCATATTAAAAAGAATGGATGTTGTTTCGTTTGCAAACCCAAGGTCAAAATGCATTATTCTACATTCTTTACGCTTATTTTCGCAAAATGGAATATCTACAACAGTTTTTTAGCAAACAAATATATGATACAAACAATTTCTTTCTACTAGCCGGACCATGCGTAGTAGAAGGTGAAGAAATAGTAATGGAAGTAGCAGAAACGGTCTTTAATATTTGTAAAAAACATGGCATTCCTTACGTGTTCAAAGCATCTTATAGGAAAGCCAACCGAACCAGTGGTAATTCATTCACCGGAATAGGCGATGAAGAAGCAATGAAGCTAATACAAAAAGTAGGTAACCATTTCGGCATTCCTACAGTTACTGACATTCATTCGCATGAAGAAGCAGCATTGGCTGCACAATATGTTGACATGCTTCAAATACCTGCATTTCTGTGCCGCCAAACAGATTTATTAATCGCTGCCGCCGAAACAGGCAAATTTGTTAACGTAAAGAAAGGGCAGTTTCTCAGCGGCGAGTCTATGAAATTTGCTGTAGATAAGATAAAAAATGCCGGCAATAATAAAGTGATGCTTACCGAAAGAGGCAACACATTTGGTTACCAGGATTTGGTTGTTGATTATAGGAACATTCCGATCATGCAGGAGAATTTAGTGCCCGTCGTCATGGATTGTACCCACAGCCTTCAGCAACCCAATCAAACAAGCGGTGTAACAGGTGGCAACCCACAAATGATAGGCACAATAGCCAAAGCTGCAATAGCCACAGGTGCTGATGGACTTTTTATAGAAACGCACCCCAATCCATCAGTGGCAAAAAGTGATGGGGCAAATATGTTGCAGTTAAATAAATTGGAAGCGTTAATTGAGCAACTAATTAAGGTGAGAAAGGCGATATTGTAATAATTTAGAATTTAAGTTTAGCTACATTGCCTAATTATTAAAACTCAAACATCAATGGACAATCAATTCCTCTAACGTTGTATTACCCGATTTAATGCAGTGAAAAAAGTGAACTGCCTTTTTCCTTTTACTCAACTAATTTACACCACACACATTCAACATCATTAGTTGCATAGCTATATATAAAAGCGAATAAACAATCAGTACCTTTATAGTTAGAAAGTTCATTCATGATTAAAGCACTGTTGGTAGATGATGAAGACAATAATTTGGAAAGCTTAGAATTTCTTTTGCATCATGATTGCGAAGGGGTAAAAGTGGTTGGTAAAGTAAAAAGTGCAGAAAAGGCAAGAGAATGGTTAGCACAGCAAAGTGCAGATGTTATCTTTTTAGATATTAAAATGCCTGGGGAGGATGGTTTTCAATTTTTGCGCAGCCTTCTCATCCGAAACTTTAAGGTAATTTTTGTTACAGCCTATAACGAGTATGCGCTTCAGGCTATTAAAGCAAGTGCTTTTGACTATATCTTAAAACCGGTAAGTATTGTTGAGTTGCAATTGACTGTAGAAAAAATCAAGGCTTCAATAAGCAACCCGTTAGCAACCGATCAAAATCATTTGCTTCTTGAAAATCTGTTACAATCTGTAAATAAAAAATCATCCCCTCCAAAAATTGCATTACCCCACCTTGGAGGCATAAACTTCATTGAAGTAGACGACATCATATCATTGCAAGCCGACAGCAACTACACGATCATACACATGAAAAACATGCAAAAATTGGTGATTACTAAAACCCTGAAGGACTTTGAAGATTTGCTGGATCACACACAATTTGCCAGGATACACAAATCTTACATCGTAAACCTAAAGTACATAAAAGAGTATAGCACAAATGACGGAGGAATAGTGAAAATGGCAGATGGAAATCAATGGAGTATCAGCCGCCGGCAACTAGATATTTTCATTGATAAAATGAAAACATCTAGTTTAATGTTTGGTAAATAGCCCATTTCTTACTTACCTTTTCCTCTTAATTTTCTTATGTGCGTTTTATTATCTCATTTTTCTTCCTCCTTTTCTTTTTCCATCCTTGCAGTGGACAGCCAACAAGCTATAGTTCATTTACGGTAAACGATGGCTTACCTAGCAATTTTGTTTACGGCTCTATTGAGGATAACCACGGCTTTTTATGGATAGCTACCGACGCAGGCATTGCCAGGTTTGATGGCAAATACTTTCAGGTATTTACTACAAGGCAGGGATTACCCGATAATGAAGTGTTGTCTGTTGTAAAAGAGAAAAATGGGCGACTTTGGGTGAACTGTTTTAAACGAAGCCCTGCTTATTTTGATGAAATACAAAACCGGTTTATCAACTCGACTGAAGACACAACCTTGGCAAGAGTTACTGGTACAGGAGTAATGAGTTTGTATGTGTTGCCCGATGGAGGCGTAATGTTTTATACTGAAAAGGGCTCTTATGTTTTTAAAGATAAAAAGATACTTGTATTAACCTCTAAACCAGGAAGTGCAAACTTTTTGATTAAAGAAAATAGTGATGGTAGCCAACTAACCTTTGGCTTAACCTTGCCCGTCATTTATTCTGCTTATAAAAACAATCCAATTAAAATATATCATACTACCAGTAGCAGATATTTAGACAGCGCCATTACCACCACTATGGCTTCGGATTATCATAAAGCTGCCATTGACGATGGCAAATTTTACCTATTTAATTATAAAAAAAATAAATGCTATATCTATTCTGCTTTCACTTTTTCACCTCTTCGTTTTAAGGTAGATTCTATTTCTATTACCGAACAATTTACCAATTTCAATTTCACTAGTTCTTGTCTTAACCTGTATTGCAATTCAGGCAATACTTATGTGTTAGATAAAAATACTTTGCAACTGTTATTTGTCAACAAAGGCAACTATGCTACCAATAGTTTGTACAACGATAGTAAGGGAAATGTATGGGTAAGCACCATTGACAGAGGTTTGCTGTTATACAAAAAAAATAATAGTATCATCAACCTAAAAATGCCTGAAAAATTTGACCACAACAATTTTTTAAGCATTGCCCGTAAGACTGATGGAGGAATATTAGCAGGTAATTATCACGGAGAGATTTTCGAGAACCATGGTCAATTATCTTCCATTCGTTCCATACAAGGAAGAGTGAATTCAATAGCTAAGCAACGAAAGATAATACAATCGCAAAATAAAGTTTTTACCTTTTCAGAAGATGGCGTTTACTGTAATTATAATAGACGGGTCATCTCATATGGCGTAGGCCACATCGTTACTGCCAAAACCGCCATTAATAACAATGACAGCATTATAATTGTAGGTACCCTTGGTTATTTATTTAAATTAAACAGCCGTACCGAAGTAGCGGAAATGTTGTTCGCAACAAGTAAGAGAATAACAGCTTTGGCCAAATTAAATGATAGCGTTGTTTACTATGGTTCTACAGATGGCCTATACAAATACGACCTTATTCACGCAACAAGTAAGGCACTTAGTCAAAGCAATTTGTTATTCAGCAATAGAGTTGTAGCGCTTTGCACCACTGATGATAACTTAATATGGATGGCTACCCCTGACCATGGTCTGCTTGCAATAAAGGACGATAAGCTGGTTCTTCAAATAAAGGAGAGCGAAGAAATGAACTTTACTGCTCGAAGTATTACATCAGCAGGGAAAGGGCAGGTTTGGTTAGGATCTTCGGCTGGCATCAGTATTGTAAATTATCAATTGCACAACAATAGCCTTACCTATAAACTTCAACATATATCGGTTACAGATGGATTGGCTAGTAATGTGGTAAACGAAATGTTGTACAACAACGATACTGTGTATGCAGCTACTGCAAATGGAATTTCTGTTATACCGGCTAACATCTCTATCCCTGTTTTTTCTATTCCGGTTCGATTAATTTATGCTGCCATCAATCAACGGGATACTGTACTTACTGACAGTTATGATTTAAGTTATGACCAGCAAAACGTACTTCTACGCTTTGCTGGCATTGAATTAAACGGGCACTTCAAAAACCTACAATATACACTCGATAAAAATACTAGCTGGAATAATTTAAGTGAAAATACGCTGAACCTTCAGCTCAACTATGGTGATCACATCTTACAAGTGAGAGCTGTTGATATAAATGGAAATATCAGCACTAAGATGTTGACGATATACATCAACATTGCTACTCCCTTTTGGAAAGCAGTTTGGTTTTGGGTAGTGATAGTACTAGTAATACAATTACTTATCGGTTACCTACTAATGTATCAATACAAAAAAAGAAAAGCAATAAAGCTGGCAAAAGAAATTGCCGGCGTGCAAACCGCTTCGCTTGAGCAGCAAGCTTTTACCTCATTAATGAACCCACATTTTATGTTCAATGCACTCAACAGCATTCAGCATTATATAAATGTGCAGGACAGGCAAAACGCCAATCGCTACCTCACCGATTTTGCTTCTCTCATTAGAAAGAATTTTGAAGCTGCACAGCAATCTTTTATACCACTAGAACAGGAGCTTGCAAACATAAAAATATATTTACGCCTTGAGCAGATGCGATTTACAAATCGTTTTGACTATACAATTACTAATGATGAAACCATTGACTTAGATAATTGGATGATGCCAACCATGATGCTGCAGCCGCTATTAGAAAATGCATTGCTGCATGGCATTATGCCATCTGCCATAAAAGGCGAGCTAGAGATACACATAGAAGAAGTAAAGAAGGACTTGCTCATTACTATTACTGACAATGGTATAGGCATTGAAAGCAGCCGTGCATTAAAACTGAATGAACTGCACAAAAGCCGAGGCACGGAGCTGATACAAAAAAGAATTGCGGCCCTTAGCCATTTTGTAAAACAACCTGTTACTATCGATATGTTTCCCGCCTTTGAAGACGATAAAAATCCTGGCAACTGCGTTAGAATTTTTATTCCTACAGATCTTTATGAAGCATGGCTGAAAGCGCAAAAGCATTAAAACCGTATGTTTATTTTGCACACAAACTTGAAAGCCAAGAGCTTTCAGGGTTATTGTATAAATCCAATCATCTATCATTCCAAAGCCTTTCACTTTTACCACTCACTCACTCAAAGGATTTCTTCACACAACCACACTCTAATGATACGCAATCGACACTGAAGCTGTATGAATACGATACTACTTTTGATTAAACCGAAGCTTGTAAAATAGACCACGGTAAACAGATAAGCCGAAAACTGGTAATAGAGTAGGCAGAAAACTAAAACAATTCATTATGAAAAGGATTTTCACTTTACCCGGAACAATGCTCACCTTAATGAGGCGAACCACCTCGGGAATTCATTTATCCGCAATTTGTTTAGCTGTTCTTTTAATAGCAGGAATGCCTGATGCTGGCAATGCTCAGCAATTTGTGAAAACTTACAGCGCATCTGCATCATGCAGTCAAACCCCTGGCAACCTTGACATGCAGATGATTACACGTTCAGGTAAAACTGCAACCACTTTTTACATTGCAGGCATCCAAGACAACTCTATCTATATAACTGAAGTAGATGATATGGGTCTAGTACTGCAGGAAAAACTGGTAGGCATTAACAGCACTAGTTATATAATGAATAGCATGATTACCGATGACGATGGAAACATTGTAATTGTCGGTCGTATAAACCTATCTCTTCCCCATCTGGGTTTTTTAATAAAAATTACTCCTGCATTAAGTGTCCTGCTTCATCGTACTTATTCCATAACAAATCCATCGGGTAATAACTGCCAAATGTATTTTGGCGATATAAAGGATAATATTGCAGGCGGGGCATATTATATTTCAGGTGCTGCACAATCACAAAACACGCTTACGCGCAATGAAGGGCTTTTGCTAAGAGTGTCAAGAACAACAGGTAATATTTTAAACATGACCAACAGCAACTCATCTAATTATGATGGAGCTGATGGATATGATGCACTTGTGATCAATCTTTCTACAATACCAACCTTACCCTCTACAATACATGTTGTCGGCATGCTGGGTGGGCAAGCGCTTTCGACTTTTAGACCTTGGATCAACACACACAATTTTAATAATCTTAGTTTCATTGCAGCCATGAGGTATCTTAAAGACAGAAATAATAACAATGTTGCCAGAATTTATCCTTCTAGTCTAATAAATGATGGCCTCAATATGTTAAACTGCTGGAATGGGGATGTCAATGGCACTACGGTAGCAAAAAATGCCGGAATATCTTCCATAAGAACAGCAGACCTTTTACCCAACTGGCAAACTGAATATACAATTAAACCTATGACACAACAGAAATTCGTGTTGACAAAGGTAGCGACAGATCCTAACGGATATGTTGCACAAGGCAATTGGTGGGATGGAAATGGTTATTCAACAGGATTTTTTGGTGAAATGATATTGTTAAGAACTACCAAAGCAGGTATACCTATTTGGAGTCGCAAAATTAATGATGTATATGTAAATTCTTTCCACCATAATGCATCCTTTGTTATTGATGGCAATTCAATTTTTACTGTGGGTTTAAAAAGAGCAGATGCTAATAATGCTTTTAGCAGAGGGGTCTTTGTACGAATACCTTTGGCAAACGGGCAAATGGATACGCTTTGTACAACTATCCAGGCGGTCACTACAACAGGCTATACGTATAACGCCCCGGAAAATGTCAATAATATTGATCTTAATGCTAATCATTTTGAAACCTTTTTTCCAATTAATTGCACCAAAACAGATGAAGTAAAAAATTGCGATATATGCGATCCACTTCCTACGGTTCCAAGTGCTGCATTTTCAATAGCCGCTAATGAGACCTCAAACCCTAACTTTTACCAAGTAACTGCAACTCCTACTAATTTCGGCCCATCCTCATACTGGACGATTGTGAAGTTAGATAACGCAGGAAATGAGTTTGGGCTTACTTACACTAGTACTCCCGGAGGTCCCTGGGCGAACTCCTCCAGTACCACATTTGGAGGCTACCCAGGTGCCGAGTCAGCAACAGGGAACGGTCAATTTACAGATTGTCAGAGGTATCGTGTCCGTCACATTACTTTTGTAACTAATAATTGTGGGATTACCAAAAGCGATACGGTAAAACGCTCAGCTTATATATGTACTACTGGCAAGGCTGGAAAAAGAAAGGGAAATCAATCTCTGAATCGTATGCAAAATGATGATAATGAATTATCTAACACTGAAGAAATAAGATTAATGCCAAATCCTGTAACAAGGTCATCTTTTACTTTAGAAAGTTTTTCTAAAACTAAAAGTACAGTGACTGTAACAATTGTTGATATGCATGGAAGACAGGTTGCAATTAAAAACTTCACATCATGTAGCGGTTGCACAAACCGTTATAGCATGGATGCAAAACAACTTGCAAATGGTGCTTATACAGCTATAATGTTGAGCGAAGGAAAAACAACTACACAAAAATTTGTAGTAGCTAAATAACACTTTGATTGTTTTTATTCAGCCAGGCAGTTTCCTGCCTGGCTGTTTTGTTTTTTATTCTGCTCGCTAATCGTACAAAATATATATGATAACCCACTATTTTGGACCAGTCACTGTAAAAAGTATAAAGTGTCCAAGTCATTAACAACTATCTGATAGTTTTAAAAAATAACTTTATCACCTCCCTATTTTTACCGTTCCCTCAAATACAACTACCGTTCCCTCATTCGTTTCCTAAAAGTGTGATTAAGTGAATAAGTTTGATTTAAGATTATACGAATATTTATTTAAAAACTACATTTTATGACTACAGTTACTCCCAAGCGTTCCTTCGGAACAAAATCAATCTTGATTGTACTACTTGTTTTAATTGGCTGGAGCAATAGTGTAACTGCTCAAGCAAAAGAGCTTTGGGGAATGACCTCAGCTGGCGGAACAGGTGATATAGGAACTATTTTTAAAACGGATGGTTCCGGGAACAACCATACTGTGGTATATAGTTTTCCGACTTCTTCACCTTATGTAGGACCAAATGGCAGAAATCCGCAAGGTTCATTACTCCAAGCATCTGATGGAATGCTATATGGAATAACCCTTAAAGGAGGAACAAATGATGCGGGAGTTCTGTTTCAATTTAACCCTTGTTCAAATGTTTTTATTAAAAAAGTTGATTTTAATGGAACCAATGGATCTGGTTCTTATGGCAATTTAATAGAAGTATTAGGTAAATTATATGGATTAAGCGAAGGTGGCGGAGCCAATGGTTTGGGCGTTTTGTATGAATATAACTTAACAACAGGTAATTCCACTCCTCTGTTTTCTTTTGATGGAGCCAATACAGGCAGCGGTCCTCAGGGTTCTTTGTTTAAGGCATCAAACGGAAAACTGTATGGAATGACTGCAGCAGGAGGAGCAAACGGGGTAGGTGTTTTGTTTGAATATGTGATTGGAACGGGT
>JANMZN010000095.1:0-12892 GCA_031383285.1 Segetibacter sp. | reverse complement strand
ATTTACACGATTAAAAAAATATTTGCAAAAGCAGCCGGTGTTGACAAGAGTGCAATGTCTGCACATAAAGCAGGAGTATATAAAGTTCAGAAAGAGTTACAACGAACATCAACTTATTTATTACATCCCAATTTTAATTCGCATCATTCAGAATCACAAATGATGCGCTACATCAAACAATTAGAAAATAAAGATCTTTCATTGAATACTTCTATGATTACATTGGGAAGTTGTACTATGAAATTAAATGCTGCAAGTGAAATGATTCCGTTGAGTCAGGCTCATTGGAGTAAGATGCACCCATTTGCACCAGCAGATCAAACAAAAGGCTATCAGCAAATCTGTAATGAACTCTCAACTTATCTCTCTGAAATAACTGGCTTTGATGCTTGTAGTTTACAACCCAACAGTGGTGCACAAGGCGAGTTTGCCGGATTGCTTACCATACGAAATTATCATCATGCCAATGGAGATATGCAACGCAATATTGTATTGATCCCTATTTCAGCACATGGCACCAACCCTGCAAGTGCTGTAATGGTTGGGATGAAAGTGGTGGTGGTAAAAGCATTGGAGAATGGATACATTGACGTAAATGATTTTAAAACAAAAGCTGAACAATACAGCGCTAATCTTGCCGGTACCATGATTACGTATCCAAGTACTTATGGAATTTTTGAAGAAAGCGTAAAAGAGATTTGTGAAATTGTTCACCAGCATGGCGGGCAGGTGTATATGGATGGAGCAAATATGAATGCACAGGTAGGGTTAACTGCACCTGGCTTCATTGGTGCTGATGTTTGCCACCTCAATCTTCATAAAACATTTGCCATTCCACATGGTGGTGGTGGGCCTGGAATGGGGCCAATTTGTGTAAATGATAAACTTGCTCCCTTTTTACCTGGTCACACAAATGCAACTGGAAATAAAACGAAAGCAGTCTCTGCAGCTCCATTCGGCAGTGCAAGCATTTTGCTTATTAGTTATGCATACATTAAAATGTTGGGTGCCGAAGGCTTAAAAAAGGCAACAGAATATGCAATTTTGAACGCTAATTACATGAAAGCCCGGCTTGAGGGTCACTACAAGTTACTATATAGTGGCAAGAATAATACCTGTGCGCATGAATTTATAGTTGATCTCAGACCATTTAAATCAATAGGTATTGAAGCCGAAGACATTGCCAAACGTTTAATGGACTTTGGTTTCCATGCTCCTACTTTGAGTTTCCCGGTTGCCGGTACCATTATGATTGAGCCTACAGAAAGCGAACCGAAAGATGAACTAGACCGCTTCTGTGATGCGCTTATTAAAATTCATGAAGAAATAATGGCCATAGAAAACGGCACTTCAGATAAAAATGACAACCTATTAAAAAATGCACCTCACAGCCTTGCTGTTATCACAGCCAATGAATGGAATCATGAGTATTCCAGAAGTGATGCGGCCTATCCATTGGATTATGTAAGGCAAAATAAATTCTGGGCTTCCATCAGTAGGGTTAACAATACATTTGGCGATAGAAACCTAATTTGTACATGTGAACCCATAGAATCGTATGAAGAAATGACCGTTAGCTAATTTTTATATCAATTAAACTATCATAAAAAAAGGTTGTCTGATTTTTCAGCAACCTTTTTTTTAAACTTACAATTCCACTATTTAAGAAGTTCTCTATACTAAAACCAGTCAATGATATTACGAATAAGCTTCTTTATTATTTCTATTTTATTGACTTTTATTGGTTTCAGTCAATACTATAAAGTAAATGGGCAACTACTAAATAGTAAAACCAATTCCCCACTTAAAGGAGCAACTATAAAAGTTCGCAGTATTACTGATTCAACCACTCTTACCAATGGCATAAGCGATTCTCTGGGTCGTTTTTCAATTGATAATTTAAAGCCAGATTCTTTTCAATTGGTCATTTCTTATATTGGGCTATCCACCATAAACAAAAGTGTTTTGGTAAGCAATGAGTCTGTTGATGTTGGAACCCTATTTTTGGTTCCATCCTCCAATGTATTAGCAGAGGTTATAGTCAAAGCAAATGCCCCCATGGCAACCCTAATTGGCGATACTATTCAGTTTAATGCTAGTCAATTTAAAGTGAATCCAGATGCATCTGCTGAAGATTTGGTCAAGAAAATGCCAGGTATTACAGTAGAAAATGGCACAGTTAAAGCACAAGGTGAAAACGTGCAACGGGTTACTATAGATGGAAGGGATTTATTTGGCGATGATGCCACTGCCGCTTTGCGAAATCTGCCAGCAGAGATAATTGATAAAATACAGGTCTTTGACCGATTGAGTGACCAAGCTCAGTTCACAGGTTTTGATGATGGGAGTAGTCAAAAAGGGATTAACATCATTACCAAAGCCAATATGAGAAATGGACAGTTTGGTAGAGTGTTTTCCGGTTATGGCACTGACGACAGGTATTCAGCCGGAGGCAATTCAACCATGCTAAAGGACAATAGGAAAATCTCAATCGTAGGCAATTTCAACAATATTAATCAACAAAACTTTGCAACTCAGGATTTACTAGGAGTAACCACAAGTAGTAATCAACGAGGAGGAGGAAGACAAAGAGGAGGCGGACGAAGCGGAAGTTCGGGCTCTAGTCAAGGTGGAGGAAATACAAGTAACTTTCTTGTTGGCCAACAAACAGGCATTAGTAAAACAAATGCTATAGGAATCAATTATGCTGATGATTTAGGAAAGTCTATAAGGTTGTCCGGAAGCTATTTCTTCAACAATACTGAAAATGCTACAAATGAAGAAGTCAACAGACAATACTTCCTTGAAGGAATTCCTGGATTTTATCAATTGAATAATTCAAACAGCAGCAATGTCAATCATAGGATTAACCTTCGGGTCGAGTACAAAATTGATTCTTTCAATCAAATTATCATCACTCCTGCTGTGAGTTTTCAAAATAATAATTCAAATAAAAATATCAGCACTTCCTTTTTTTCACCTACAAGCCTAATAGATATCAGTAGTACAAAGAACTTAACTTCAAGTGATAGAAATGGGTATAATCTAAACAATACAGTTCTATTTAGGCATTCTTTTCCAAAAAGAGGCAGAACTTTTTCTGTAAGTTTCAACACATCATCCAATAACAAAACAGGCGATGTTTTTACAGATGTATTTGATACCACTTTTAACGGAACTTCTTTTATCGACAGTAATTCTCTAAGGTTTACTGACCAGCAAACAAAAGGATTTCAATTATCCGGAAACCTAATTTACACTGAGCCAGTGGGTAAGAATGGACAACTTCAAATGAATTACAACCCAACTCATTCCATAAGCATAGCTGATCAGGAAGCATTTGAATTTGAAAAATTGACAAACAAGTACACCATATTCAATGCAAATTTATCAAGTAGGTTTGACAATACTTTTAATGCACAAAATGCCGGCATTTCATATCGTTATGGAAATAAAGAAAACCAACTGGCTTTTGGAGCAAATTACCAGTATTCAACACTATTCAGCGATCAGCAATTTCCAAGACAATTGGTAGTAGATAAATCTTTCAGCAATATTCTGCCAAATGCAATGGCAAGGTTAAAACTATCAGCCCGAAGCAATATAAGAATTAACTACAGAGCAAATACAAATCAACCGTCAGTTACTCAATTACAAGATGTGTACGACATCACCAATATACCTTTTGTAACTGCAGGTAACCCACAACTTGAGCAACAATATTTGCATGTTATCAGCACGAGATATACCTATTCTAATACGCAAAAGAATATCTTATTTGTTGGTAATTTATTTGTTCAAACTGCAAGTAATTATATTACCAACGCCACATTTGTTCCGAATAAGGATTCTGTCATCGGGCAAAATATCATTTTAAAATCAGGTCAGCAATTAACTAAGCCCATTAATCTTGATGGATATGTAAGTATCCGGTCTTTTCTTAACCTTGCCTTTCCATTAAAGCTACTCAAGTCAAACATCAACTTCAATGGTGGTGTTACCATAAGCAAATTACCGGGTATTATTAATAGCATAACAAATACATCAACCAATACAACCTATTCCTCTGGAGTTGTCATTGCCAGTAATATTAGTCAATATGTAGACTTCAATATAAGTTACTCGGCCAATTTCAATAATGTAACCAACAATACTCAACCGGATTTAAACAATAAATATTTTTCCCATGTAGCAGGTTTGCAAATGAATTTACTTACTAAAAAAGGGTGGTTATTGCAAAGTGAAATCAATAACCAATTGTATAAGGGATTATCTGTAGGTTTTAATCAAAGCTATTTTCTACTAAATATGGGAATAGGTAAAAAGTTTCTCAAAAATCAAAAAGGAGAAATAAAAGTCAGTGTTTTTGACCTGCTTAAGCAAAACCAGAGCATTAACCGGAGCGTATCTGAAACTTATGTTGAAGACATACAAAACGTAGTATTAAGCAGATTTTTCATGCTAACTTTTACCTATAATTTAAAAACTTTTGGAACGCCAACCAATAAAGTGAACAATCGTGGCAACGGGAACAATAACTCAAGGAATTTTCAAAACAGAGATTAATTAAATAATCGCTTTTAGTTTTTCTTTTAGCCCCCCCTCCCATTCAGGCTTCAATATGGATAGGATAATTGAGTCCCGTCTTCCGCCGGAAGCCTTAGGTACATTGCTTCTTAATACGCCTTCGATGGTGCAGCCTATACTTTTCATTGCAGCAATGCTTCTTTTATTTTCATTGTCAGCCCTGAACTCCACTCTTTCCATATCGCAATGTTCAAATGCAAAATCCAGTAGTAAATATTTGCAATTTTTATTTAGCCCGGTTCCTTGAAAATCATTGCCGTACCATGTAAAGCCCAATTGTAAGGTTTTATTAGCTTGTTGAATATCGTAAAACCTTGTACTACCAGCATAAGCATTCGTTAGCTTATCAAATACGACAAAAGGATATTCCTTTTTCTGCAATCTATTCGCTATTGCTAGATTGATGTACTGTTTAAGATTATCTTGCCCAGCTGCAGATATCAATGAGTATTTCCAAAGTTCAGGTTCATTTAAACTAAAATTTATCAGGTTATCAAAATCAGCCAATTGCAAGGGGCGTAAAAGAACCCGGTCATTTTCTAAGTTATAATCAGTTTCAAAATCTAATACGTCTTTCATATTTACAATAAGCATTACTGCTTTGTTTTAACTTTATATTGCTTAAAAATAAGGATATTGCACCCTAAATTTTAATTTAATTATGTGTGGAATTGTTGGTTATACCGGACCTCGTGAAGCATACCCAGTTATACTTAAAGGATTAAAACGATTAGAATACAGAGGCTATGACAGTTCGGGAGTTGCTTTGGTAAACACTTCTTTAAAGGTTTATAAGAAAAAAGGCAAAGTGCAGGAACTTGAAGAATCGGTTGTTGGCAAAGATATGCATGCCCATACAGGAATTGGTCATACACGATGGGCTACTCATGGTGAACCAAGCGATAGAAATGCCCATCCACATACCAGTGCAAGTGGAGATATTGCCATGATTCACAATGGCATTATTGAAAATTATGCATCTATCAAACAGGAATTGCTCAATAAAGGCTATTCATTTAATAGTGATACCGATACAGAAGTCCTTCTAAACTTTATTGAAGATATTAAGAAGAACAATAACTGTACGTTAGAAGAAGCGCTTAGAATAGCATTGAAAAGAGTTGTTGGTGCATATTGCATTTTGTTGGTTGACAAAGACCATCCCGATACTATTATTGCGGCACGCAAAGGAAGCCCATTGGTAATTGGCATAGGCAAAGGCGAACATTTTCTAGCTTCCGACGCCTCTCCTATTATCGAATACACAAAAGAAGTAGTTTATGTAAACGACTATGAAATTGCGATCATAAAGCCTGATGAACTGATATTGAAAAACCTCGGTAATGAGAAGCAAACACCTTTCATTCAAGAGTTGGATATGGAGTTGGCAGCATTAGAAAAAGGCGGTTACGAACATTTCATGCTGAAAGAAATCAATGAACAACCAGAAACCGTTTTTGATTGTTTGCGAGGTCGTCTTCATGTTGGTGCAGGGAGTATTACGATGAGTGGCGTGGACAATCACTTAGATGCATTGGTAAATGCTCCAAGAATTATTATGGTAGCATGTGGCACAAGTTGGCATGCCGGATTGATAGCTGAGTATCTTTTTGAAAACATCTGTCGCATACCTGTAGAAGTGGAATATGCAAGCGAGTTCAGGTATAGAAACCCTGTAATTAATAAAGGTGATGTAATTATAGCTATTTCTCAAAGTGGTGAAACTGCTGATACCATAGTAGCATTAGAAAATGCAAAAGAGCATGGTGCTTTTATTTTTGGCGTGGTCAATGCTGTAGGAAGTTCGATTGCAAGGTTGAGTAATGCAGGCGCATATACCCATGCCGGACCAGAAATAGGTGTAGCAAGTACCAAAGCATTTACAGGTCAGTTGGCAGTATTAGCTATGATGGCATTTAAAATTGGTTATGCTAAAGGAACAATAGATGAAAAAAGATATTCAACGCTTTTAAATGAACTTTGGAGCATTCCAGAAAAAATCAAAGAAATCCTTCAAGATACATCTAACATTCAGCGGATTGCCAACAAATACAAAGATGCTGAGGATTTCCTCTACCTTGGCAGAGGTTACAATTTCCCTGTAGCGTTAGAAGGCGCCTTAAAATTGAAAGAAATATCTTATATACATGCTGAAGGCTACCCTGCCGCAGAAATGAAACATGGCCCGATAGCTTTGGTTGATAATACATTGCCGGTTCTTTTTATTGCAACAAAAGATAAATACTATGAAAAGATTGTATCTAATGTGCAAGAAATAAAAGCTAGAAAAGGAAGAGTAATAGCAGTAACCACAGTAGGTGATAATATCATTCCTGAAATGGCAGAAGATGTAATGTTTGTGCCTGATGCAGATGAAGCGTTGGCTCCATTGCTGAGTGTAATACCGCTACAATTGTTGAGTTATTATATTGGAATAGCCAAAGGTTTGGACGTGGACAAACCACGAAATCTGGCAAAATCTGTAACTGTAGAATAATTTAGAAAAAACCGATTGTGCAAATCGGTTTTTTTGTCTGTACATTTATTTCTTTTTTTATGTCCAGTCCAACTAATAATATACTTAAGAAAAAGTTGAGCACACTTGGCTATGGCTTTGTTGCTCCAGAATATATTCCAGAAGGTAAAGATGAATATTACCTACGGAATATAGATAACAAACATGCAGCTAGTTATCGGCAGCTATCAGCATATGAAATTGAGGTGCTGGTAAGAAACCGCAACACGGCAGAAAACTGGAGCAAAATCCTTGTTTCAGATGCGTTCAATCCGGAACTGGTCAAAAATTGCAAGTTTTTTGGGCTTGTCCGCATCGGAAAGCTAGAGCCTTATTATCTTGAATTCAGTGACTTAAAAGCACCCGTTGGGCTCTACAACTCTACCATTATCAGCAGCGATTTCGGAGACAATGTTGTAATAGACAATGTCAATTTTTTATCCAACTATATTATTGGAAATGAAGTCATCATTACAAACGTAAACGAACTGGTAACCAGTAACTACGCCAAGTTTGGTAATGGAATATTGAAAGAAGGAGAAGATGAAAGCAGGCGTATATGGCTTGAGCTTTGCAACGAAAATGGTGGCAGAAAAATTATTCCATTCGACGGGATGACCACAGGTGATGCATATTTATGGACTCGTTTTAGAGATGATCATGCTTTGTTAGACAAATTCAAAGAATTTACTGAAGCCATATTTGATAAGCGAAGAGGCTATTATGGTATGATTGGCAACAGGACCATTATTAAAAACTGTAAGATCATTAAGGATGTTTGGATAGGACAAGACGCCTACTTAAAAGGTGCCAACAAGCTTAAAAATCTCACGATCAACTCTGGCCCCGAAGGAAAATCACAAATAGGTGAAGGTTGCGAAATGGTGAATGGAATTATGGATTATGGCTGTAGAGCATTTTATGGAGTAAAGGCAGTTCGCTTTATAATGGGATCTCATTCTCAACTGAAGTACGGGGCTAGACTAATTAATTCTTATTTAGGTAATAATTCTACTATTTCTTGTTGCGAAGTGCTCAACTCATTGATTTTCCCGGCACATGAACAACACCATAACAACTCTTTCCTTTGTGCTTCTACCGTTTTTGGACAAAGTAATATTGCTGCAGGTGCTACTATAGGCTCCAATCATAATAGCCGAAGCGCTGATGGAGAAATCATAGCGGGAAGGGGTTTTTGGCCTGGCTTATGTGTAAGTCTGAAACACAATTCAAAATTTGCGAGCTTTACCATGCTTTCCAAAGGGGACTTTCCTGCTGAATTAAATATACCCATCCCTTTTTCTTTAGTCAGCAATGATGTTTCTAATGATCGGTTAATTGTGATGCCCGGCTATTGGTTTATGTACAACATGTATGCACTTGAAAGAAATGCATGGAAATATATTGACCGGGATAGACGCAAAATAAAGGCGCACCATTTAGAATATGAATACCTGGCTCCGGATAGCGTCAACGAAATTGTAGAAAGTATTAGCCTGTTACAATCTTTAACAGGAGCAGCATGGTTTAAAAAATTTGGAGGAGGAGTCGTTCGTTCCTTCAATGACATAAGAGAAAAAGGCAAATCATTGTTGGAAAACAATAGTCCGGAAATTATTGATTTAGAAATATTGGGTGAAGGATTTGAAAACACAAAGAGAAAGGCCGTATTAATTAAAGTAAGTGAGTCCTACCATTTATTTAAAGAATTAGTAGCATTTTATTTTATCTACCAGATTATCAAATCTATCAACACAGAAGATTTTGAATTTGAAAAATTTATTCGCTCTCTTAAATCTGGTAACCCAATAAATTTTTGGATAAATGTGGGTGGACAATTAATGCCCCGCAATAACGTGAATGAAGCATTGGAGAACATCAAAAATGGCACTCTGACATCGTGGAATAGTCTTCATGAATTCTACCACCAACAGAGTGAAAAATATGAAGAACAGAAACTTGACCATTCAGTGTCTGCATTTGAGCATGTCTTTGAAATAAACATATCGAAAATAGAAAAATCGGCCTTCAAAGAACTATTTAATAAGGCATTGGCTACCAAAGAATGGATGGTTAAGGGCATCTACAATGCCCGCCAGAAAGATCATACAAATCCTTTTAGAAAAATGGTTTATGAAACACAAGAAGAAATGGATTCAGTCATTGGAAAATTTGATGATAATTCATTCATTGCGCAGCAAAATATTGAATTGGAAAATTATAGAACGATTATTGGGGAAATAACCAATAAAATTCAATAATGAATAAACACAAAGAAATTACTAATAAAAAATACTTATTGTACTTTAGTGAATTGGTAGCGAACTGGAAATAATATTAAAAATCTAACATCATGGCCTCACTTCATACGGACTTTTTAGGAATAAAATCACCCAACCCTTTTTGGTTGGCAAGTGCACCACCTACTGATAAAGCTTACAATGTCTTAAGGGCCTTTGAAGCAGGATGGGGCGGTGTTGTTTGGAAGACCTTAGGAAGTCAGGTCAAAAATGTTTCCTCCCGATATTCTGCAGTAGATTATGGCGGCAAACGTGTCATGGGATTCAACAACATTGAGCTTATTAGCGATAGACCACTTGATATAAACCTTAAAGAAATCCGTGAAGTAATCCGTGAGTTTCCTGATCGGGCAATGGTGGTGAGCCTGATGGCCGATAATGACAAGAAAAGCTGGCACGAAATTATCAAAAAAGTAGAGGATACGGGAGCCCATGGATTAGAGTTAAATTTTGGTTGTCCGCATGGAATGACCGAAAGAGGAATGGGTGCTGCCGTTGGTCAAGATCCGGATATTGCCGGTATGGTGGTAGAATGGGTAATGGAAGTTGCTTCTATACCTGTGATTACTAAATTAACCCCAAATGTCCACAGTGTAGTTCCAACGGGATTAGCCGCTGTACAAGCAGGAAGCGATGCATTATCACTTATAAATACGATACAATCCATTACTGGTATTGACCTTGAGACACTAGTTCCTAACCCTTATGTAGATGGCAAAAGCGTTTTTGGTGGTTATTGCGGTCCTGCCGTAAAACCAATTGCATTAAAGATGCTGGCTACCATTAGTCAACATGACATTACCAGAAAAGTACCCATCTCCGGAATTGGGGGTATTAGTACCTGGAAAGATGCAGTCGAATTTATGTTGCTTGGCTCAACTTCCGTTCAAGTTTGTACAGCTGCAATGAAATATGGCTTCAGAATTATTGAAGACTTATGCGAAGGAATGAGCAATTGGATGGACGAAAAAGGGTATGCTACCATTTACGATTTTATTGGTAAATCTGTTCCTACTCTTACGCATTGGGAAGATCTTGATATCAACTATCACCACATTGCTAAAATAAATCAGGATAAATGTATTCATTGTGGTCTTTGCTATATAGCCTGTGAAGATACCAGCCACCAAAGCATTAATCTGGAATATGGAAAGCCTTATAACAATTATACGATCAAGGAAGAAGAATGTGTAGGATGCAATCTCTGTCAGTTGGTTTGCCCTGTTTCGGATTGCATTACAATGGAAGAACATCGTGTGGCACCGGAATATGTA
The DNA here is from genome assembly GCA_031383285.1 of Segetibacter sp. Taxonomy (GTDB): domain Bacteria; phylum Bacteroidota; class Bacteroidia; order Chitinophagales; family Chitinophagaceae; genus Segetibacter. The sequence continues at coordinate 2,216 of JANMZN010000095.1, read as the reverse complement.
AACTGGAAAGATTGGCAAAGACTAGGAATGCCACTAAATGATCATTAATCAAAAACATCACAGAAATTTAGAGCGAATATCCAAAACAATACAGCTGCTTTTGACATAAAAGCAGCTGTTTCAGTAAAATTTATATAGCGAAAGGATTCCTTACTTAATTACATTTTGCAAAGCTTGGTAAAGTGCTTCACCTCTAAGATTTTTTCCTATTATTTTGCCATTGGGGTCAATCAGCATATTGGCAGGAATGCCTGTTATTTTGTACAGTTGAGCCACTGAATTTGACCAGTATTTTAGATCGCTCACTTGGGGCCATGTTAGATTATCTGCACGAATAGCTGCTAACCACTTCTCTCTGTTTTGATCAAGAGAAACACCTAATACGGTGAAATTTTTATCTTTAAAAGCATTGTATGCAACAACAACGTTGGGATTTTCAAGTCTGCAAGGCCCACACCAACTAGCCCAAAAATCTACCAAAACATATTTTCCTCTAAAAGATGAAAGCGAAACAGGATTGTTAGCCGTATCATTTTGTGTGAAATCAACCGCTTGAGATCCCTCCACTCCTATTTTTGATGCTGCAATTGCTTTAGCTATTTCTCTGCCATAGGTTGTCTCTTGTGCTTCAGGCTTCAAGATATTGTAGCGCTGCTCAAGAGAATTGATATCGGGGCTAATACCACTTGTAACAAAAACAATGTAAGCTGACACTGGAGATGCAGGTTTTGCCTTTGCAATATCTTCTACATTTTTAATGACTTTCATTCTGTTCATTTCAAACAGATTGATCATAGAATCTCTATGTGGACTTTGCTCAGTCTTGTTTATTTTCTGAACTAAATCGCCTAATTTTTGCTTGTAAGGCTCAAAAAGGGTGTTATAAGATTCAAATTCCTGATGCTCAGGCGAACCAGAAACCGCTAGTTTCTTTAATGAACTGATATCACCAGAAATTTTATAGCTGGAAGGGCTAAGAAATAAGTCAGATTGATCTGTAAACCCAATGTAGTTGACCTGGTAAATATCGGGTTCATTTATTTTACCAAAAAGTAAAAATTTGCCTCCTTTTGAATAGGCTGTTGCCAACATATCGGTTGGCGCACCTGGACGTGCAAGGAAAACCATTGTACTATCCGGTAAACCTTTTATAGATCCGTTGATAACAAAGTCTGTTTTTTTCTTCTGAGAAAATCCAATGATTGGCAATAGAAGTAAAGTAAAAAAGTATTTCATGTTTGAAAAAGTATGCTTTTATAAGATTTGCAATTTATAATCTTTTACGTTAAGTATATTTAAAAAAGTGCCAGAATTAGTGAATGCTAATAATTTAATGAAAACGATAACCCTTTTATTTTTGCGGGATTATACTTTGCACAGGCTCATATTTCAATATTTCTATTCTTACGATCTCAAAATAGTTATTAAATTTATCTAATTATTCCTGGTTTCCAATGCTTTCTTTTCTACAAAATAATCTGCAAGGGCTTCTACCAATTTAGTAATCTCGTCTTCCGTTCCTATAGTTATTCTAAGGCAGTTCTCACAATATGGTTCATCTGTTTGATTGCTGACAGCAATAGACCTGCTCAACAAAAAATGATATACTTCATTGGCATTGTCCATTTTTACTAATAGAAAATTAGCATCTGAAGGATATACTTTCTGTACATAGGGCAACTTTTCTACTACCCCTTTCAATGCCACTCTCATACCCACTATTTCCTTGATTATGTCATTCACTTGTCCTACTTCTTCTAAGGCAGTAAGGCATAATTCTTCAGTACTATTATTTATGCTGTTTGGCTGCTTAACCACATTCAAAACATCAATAATTTCTTTAGAAGCAAAGGCCATATCCACTTGTAAGCCAGCCAATCCCCATGCAACGCTCATCGTTTGTAAAATGATCAGATTGGGGTAATCGTTTAGTTCCTTTAAAAATGATTTTTGTCGCGAATAATTGATGTAAGCTTCATCAATAACTACTAACCCATCAAAGTTGTTGAGAATGGTTTCTATATCTGATCGAACCAAAAAATTACCGGTAGGATTGTTAGGAGAACAAAGCCAAATGATTTTGGTACATTCATTAACCTGCAATTCCATGTGACTTATATTTAATTGAAAATCATCTAGTAATATGGCTTTCTTCACTTTAACCTCATGAATATTTGCTCTTTTCTCATACAAGGGACATGTTGGAGGGCAAATGA
>JANMZN010000541.1:0-2462 GCA_031383285.1 Segetibacter sp. | reverse complement strand
CTGATAATCCTTTTCCCATGCTCCAATAATGGCATCAGGTGGAATGGGATTGATTTTATCAGGCGTATGATTGGCGTAATCAATTCCTCTCAATGGGGTAAGTTTTGCTCGATGCTCTACTATTGTTTGGTACAGCGCTTTATTGTCCAATGCTGCCATGGCATATTCCGTATCCATCAGCTTTTCTAAATCGTATAAGTGGCGGCTTTTTCGTTCTACCTTTATCTTTTCAGTAGGCAATTGAAATTCCTCATGGAGTAGGAATATTTTCTCCAAAAATGTTCGTTGTGGATTTACTGAAGGGATGATAATGTTGTTATCGGCAAATGGGCTTCCTTTATATTTTTCTCCAACCATTGAAGTGAAACTTCTGTTGTCGAATGGCTCTATTAAAGAACGGCTGCCTACTTCAATCAACACTCTTGGTTGCAGGTAAGGAATAGGGTCTGTTAACGTATCATAATAGATTTCAATGACCAGCGGGTCTTGGTCATCTGTTTTTATTGCTGCCAGTTTTATGTCAACTTTCAATCCGACATTGTGAAACATTTCCGCTAGTTCAGGAAAATACTGTTTGGTAATGAACTTGCCTGAAGCCTCTCTCAGCTTTCTTACCTGCGAACCGTTCATCTCAGTATCTGTTTTATCAAAGCCCAACCACTTTCTGTCTAAAGCCAAATCAATATCTTCCGAAAACCGGTCTATAATATTCCATGCTTTGCTTAGTGAAGTGCCACCTTTGAAAACGGTATATGGTGCAATTGAACTACTAAAAACTAGTTCCAATGTTCGAACCACCCACCAATCTTTTTCTATGGCAGCAGTAGGCAAATTTATTTCGGCCGCAACTTCATTGAAAATTGCCTGCTTGTCTGTTGTACTTAGTTGTAGCCATTGGCTTATTGCTTTTGCATTCATTAGGCTTCTATTAACGCTTTTTTCATAATTATTTTAATCCATTCTGGTGCTAAGGCAATGTCCTGGCTCAAAGTTCCTTTAGGCTCTTTTTTTAGTAGTTTCAATATTTGTTGTTCTTCTTCTATTGACACTTTTCCTTCGCCAATGGCTTTTAGTGCCTGTATAGCCAAACCACTAATAGTGCCCACAGCAGCCAAATTTTTTGGACTGGCTTTTTTAAATAAAATAGTTCGTTTACCCACTTTTACTTTTCGGGCTGCTCCGTCAGTTAGGTACACAGCATTTAAGGGCACTTGGGTAGAAAGGCCTAATGCGTTCAATGCATAACTTCCGGTGGGTACTATTCTTGCTTTATCGCGTTTGGCAATGGCCTTGGTTATTTCTTCCAACGAAGGCGTTATATTCCCCAATAGCTTGCTTTGCTTAGGGTATAAATAAATACCAAAAGCCAGCCGGGTGAGCAGGCCTTGTTTCTCCAACCGTAGCAATATTTTTTTTACTGCTTCGGTGCTGCCAATGGTGTAAAAGTCGGCAGGAAACAAAATGCTGCCCCTGCCTCGCTTTTTAATTCGGGCCTCTATTTGCTTATGTATCGAAAGTTCTGCCATTTTCCAAAATATTTTGTCCCAATTATAGTAAATATTTGGGACAAAAATAACGAAAGATATCAATTATTCAAGCAGGAATTGATGAACAACTACTTTCGCAATCCCCTTCCTGCAAAAAATTAAATTGCAATTAACTGACTATCAACCATAAAAACAAAAATAGTAGCCGTTCCTGTCGCAAATTTTGCAACAATTTGCGACAAACCATGCTTCAACTTCTGTCCCAATTATTACCCATATTTGGGACAAAAAACTGCACACCGCACACTTTTAACTGCACACTGCAAACTGTTAACTGCTCACTATAAACTGCTTACTAAAATGCCCCCACGCCACCTTATAATCCTCCACCCTGTCACACTTATCAAAAGGAGCTTAGTAGGTTATTTTTTTTTCTTTATCTATGTTCGCGAAGGTACAACAGGACTTTATCCGGGGTATGCGATGACAGCTATTGGATCAGATTTCAGGTTTACCAAAGCAATAGCCAATGGTGTACCTACCAGTATTTATTTTACTTATCAGGTTCCTAGTGGTGGTGAGCGCAATTCCAGTGCAACACCACATAGCTATTCAGTAGGTTCCAATTGTCTTTCGGTGATACCTGTAACGATTGTTGGATTTGGAGGCTCAAGGCAGTCCAATGGCAGCATCGCTTTAAAATGGTCAACGCTTTCTGAGGTCAACAATGATTATTTCCTGATTGAGAAAAGCACAGATGCTCAAAAATTCTATCCAATGGCAAAAGTGGTAGCTGCCGATCATTTTGCTGGTAAAAAAGATTACAGTGCCATAGACGAGATTCCTGCAAGCGGTAATAATTATTATCGCCTTACCCAGGTAGACAAAGATGGTAAAGTAACGGTTTATGGCATTGCGGTAGTTAAAGGCTCAAGCAATAACCAGGAGATTTCGGTAACACCCAATCCATCAAAC
>JANMZN010000538.1:0-1670 GCA_031383285.1 Segetibacter sp. | reverse complement strand
TCCCGTTGCCGCATGTAAAAATGCAGTAGAAGCAGCGATGTTCCTGCAAAAAGAAAAGATTGATTTGATGTTTCTGGATATACAAATGCCAAAGCTAACCGGGATAGACTTTTTAAAAAACCTATCTGCACCACCGCTTGTCATTTTTACTACTGCTTATCCTGAGTATGCTATTCAAGGATTTGAGTTAGACGTGGTAGATTATTTATTAAAGCCCATCAGTTTTTCGAGGTTATTAAAGGCATCGTTAAAAGCGAATGATCATCTTCAATTAGGTAAGCGGGACATAAATGTGGCAGATGATTACTTCTTTATTAAGTGCAATCAGAAACTGGAGAAAATAATCATTCAGGAAGTGTTGTATGTAGAAGGGATGAGCAATTATATTGTTGTACATACAACCAGGAAAAAGTATGTCGCCTACTTAACTTTTAAGGGGATAGAAGAACGTTTGCCGCAGCATTTGTTTATACGCATACACAAGTCTTTTCTAGTTTCCGTAAATGCGATTCAAGCTATTGGCATCAATGAGGTACAGTTGGAAAATATCAATCTTCCCATCAGCAAAACCTATCGTGAAGAAGTGATTGAAAGGCTGGGAGATCGGTTGTTTAAAAGATAAGGAGCAGTAGTTAATGAACGCTGATACTGATGATGCGAATGATGAGGTAGATTTTTTCCTGAATGAAATTGAGAATAGATAAGCCCTAACCACAAAAAGGCGCAGACATTTTTAAACTTTAAAAACGATATTGAGTTTGTTGATCGTCTTTCTATTCTTCCATTAAGAACATCAAAAAGCCTCCAAGTAATTTTCAGAACATCGGAAAAATGGAAGCATCTATACAACTCAGGCTTTTACTTCCGAATTAAAGGAACAGTATATGAAACATTTTAGGGAAAAGGAATGGTGATTACAGATGAGGTTGGAAACAGATTAATTGGAAAGGCGGTAGGTGGTAATGAAGGAAAAGGAATGATTGGTTTTCAGTAACAGGCTTTTGATTTAGAGGTAGCTTGTTACCTATTACCTCAATCAAATTTTTGATGCCAACGGCATCACATGTTTCTAGAAGAAATTGGTCTTGCAAATGTTTGACCCGGTAGGGGTCGCATGTATAAACGTTATTCCATTTTTATAAACACGGCACTCCGTTGGAGTGAAAATCAATAGTGTTTGCATTTGTGAGTGAACCATATTTTTTAGTGTAAGGTTTGCCGCAGTGCCGTTGTAGTGTGTTTTTCACCTATAGCTTGTGAATAGGTAAAAACTTATGAAACATGTAGGAGGTTGTTGAAATGGAATACAAACAATAGAGATAATCAATTGAGCAAAAAGTCGTTTACATTTTTAAAAACGGCCTTATCATTTCGCCGACATGAGGGTCAATTTTTAGCAGATTATTTTTTTTCTCGGCAACTACGTTTATTTCAAGAGAAGAGTTGTCAATAATATATGCTTCATCTACTGCAAGCAAGGCCATAGGAAGCAAACTAAAGGTTCTGGGATAACGACTTCGTATCAAACCTTCATCAACGTGATGCTGCCCTGCTTTCACACGTAATTTTACAAGAGTAATATTTAGGTTAACATTATCCGTAAAAACAAAATACAAGTATGTTTTATATCCAAACTGCTTTGCAAGCTTAATGATTTCAACTTTTGAAAC
>JANMZN010000090.1:0-4095 GCA_031383285.1 Segetibacter sp. | reverse complement strand
CCGCCTAGTCCAGAAACCGAAATTATTTTTCCATATTCCATAGTCATTCTATTTTCAGGTGTGCAAGATAAAAGGAATACTATAAACTATTTCAGCATTAAATAATAATAACATAGTTTATCAAAAAATATCTATCCGTTTCCTAATATATCGAGCACCTTATCAATTCTTTCTTTCAAGACATCATAAGTAGTAAATCCGCTTGCTACCAATTGAAATTTCAATTCATCGGTCTGAATAAAGACTGCAGGATAGCCTGTTACTTGCAATTGTTTTACCATTGCAAATTCATAATAGGCCATTTCTTTGTATGCTTCGCTTTGTAGTTTTTCATAAAAAGCTTCCGGTCTGATGCCATATTTTTCCAGTAAATGCCTGTAGGCTTCATCATCAGTCAGGTCTCGCCCTTCCACATGCAAGCAGATTTGGAGGTCTGCTGCAAATTCGATAGCTCGTTCCGGATAATATTCCTTGAAAATACACAAGGCAATAGCAGGTTTTTCAGAGTTGGGATACCAATCGCTTTCTTCGCTATTGAAAATGTGCCAAAGATAATCTTGCCCAAATGCAACGCCGGAAAGCGCCTCCACCTGTTTGTAGGCAGTTTGAATGTAAGGAGCCATAGCGGCAATGTGTACAGGTTTTTCAGGCAAAATCATTCCGCCTGACAATACATCTGTATCCATTACATTTTCATACGTCTTGCTTATTTTGGTAATAACAGGGCTAAATCCAAAACACCACCCACAGTAGGCATCATAACAATATATGAGTACAGGTTTCATTGGGCAAAAATAGAACTGTATTGTTGAGAAATGGAAAATGCATTATTCTCGTCCGGCTGGGGTCTTCTTTCCGAGCATGCGCTTGCCAGAGACCCCGGCTTGGGTAACTTTCGTAATCAGCGCAGGGTCCCTTTCAGGAGACCCCACGCGGACAAAAATATTCATTTGTTATTTTGTTGATCATTTCTTTTCCACGCTTCAAAAATCTTTTTTTCTTGTTCGGAAAAATGATCAGATACAAATATTATTTCGCTCCTTTGTTTGTCATTTGCTCTATTAGAAATTTCACTTTCCGAGATCAATATTGGACACCCTTTTTCTTCACTTGCCTTTTTATAAAAAGGAAATCGAAAGTCAGGTAAATCGCATCTGAAGTAACAGGTTTTTATTTCAGTAAGAGTATCATTCCATTTAAATATGTATTGCTGTCGACTATAGGTTACACCCTTAATTGATGTATCTTTTAAGGGTCTCGGAGGTTCTGTAGACCTGAGTTCTGTTGATTTTCCTAAAACGGTTCGAACATCACCTTCTCGTCTCTCGCCAATTTTTGTGGTTAAAAAACTGATTGCTGTATCTGAGAAATTCAAATAGGAGTTTGAAGACATTCTTTTTAAATTCACAAAATGATACACTTTTCTTAAGCTTAATTTTTCAGGTTCATTGCCATCTTGACGTATGATCAGTTGTTTGACTTCGTCTATAGCATAATCACCATCGTACCAGACTTTTGCTTCTGGCCATTTAGTTTCGTTACTTTCATATTTGCCAGAAGTACTGTCATAATAGGTTGTTCTGTAAACAAAAATTCCCGATTTTTTTTGGGTTGTAGTTGTATAGCAGGAATTAAATAAAAACATGGTGCATACAATAGTTTTCATAACATTTATTAGAGAAAGACTTGTTGAAAATATATTTTTCTAATTACCAAGACAGGTGTGTCATCTATCGGGTTCCGAGAATCAAAAATCCAGCAGTCTACTTTTGTCTCTACATAACTTGTATAATTTTTTGCATACTGATGAATATCTTCGAGGTCATACCAAGGGTCACTACATGTCAAGATTGGCAGTCCTACAACGTCTGCGCTAGTAAATAATCCACTACCTCCTCTAACTCCCTTAGCTTTCACTTTAACAGTTGCTTTTATGTGCCAATTACCCGAATGTCCAAATAAATAGTCAATATCAAAAACCTCCCAACTGAAAATTTGGTCCAACATTTCATCAGGATTACCCCCACCTCCTTGATCACCTGGATTATCGCAACCCATTGAGCCTATGTCAGAAGGGCCACAATGACCAGAACAAGTTGTACCTAGGTATTCTTCCCAAGTATCAGTACCACCGTCAGAATAATGTGTTGTCGTAATAAGAAACCAAGCAAGGCATTGAACTCTATTTCCGAAAGAAACCACGCCATTTTCATCTCTAGGTTCGACCCCTCTATGTTTTGTTAAATTTCCTGCGAAAAACACATACTCTTCAAGAAACATATCTGTAACAGTTAAAAATGTCATTGTACCATCCCATTCTATTGATGCACCATTGTAAAACTTATGAAAAGTATTATTTGGAGCATCTACTTCTTCGCCACTATTTACAAATTGAACAATTTTGCCGCTGCTTATCTCTCCGTTCTCATCCAAAATGATAAGCAACTTATCATGATGTTGATATTCTGAATTATTATTGGTTTGGAAAGTGTGATTGATGGGAATAATTACAATTCGTTCGTCACTCAAAGGCTCAAGAAGGGGATCGTCCTGAAGGGACTGAAATCTCAAATCTTCGTATGAAATGCTTTGAAAATCTAAATTTAGAGACAGGCGATCAATAATTTCAACACCATTTTCCGTGATACCTTGTTTCTGATCTTCCAACCAACGAAGAATGTTACATTTAATGTTGCTACAACCTTCTCTATTTCTCAAATTTGATTTTGTTTTCGTTTCTTCAGCTATGTCAGGTTTTGAACTAGTTTTTTGAAAATCCTTTTTACAAGAACTTAATATAGTCATTAACAGAAAGAAAGTTACTAATGGCAGTCCAGTTAATTGCTTTGACATGTGGAGATGGTTTAGGTTTGACAATTAATTCTTTGGTGAAAGTAATAAATAATTAAATTAAAAAAAACTTTTGCCTATTAAAGTGGCAGGATTAAAATGAGCAATTGAGGCAATGTGGTTGCCCTCTCGTCCGGCTGGGGCAATGTCATTAAGTTAAGCTGAGCAAAGAAAAAGGGCTACAGTATATAGTTTTGAGGTGCTAAATCTTAAAACAAACTGTAACCCTATGTTCGCTGTAAATGTAAAAATCATTGCTGAATTAAAGGCTTTTATCACCATAGTATCTGACAATAAAGAGATTAAGCAGAAATTTTCTGTTGCAGACAAAGATTTTATCCGAACCCGTAAACTGCCTTTCGAAAAGATTACTTTACTCATAGCCCGACTGTGCAAGAAAACATTGAGTATTGAGTTAGACAATTTCTTTGAGGAAATGGGATGCATGATGAGTTGCTCGGTCAGTGCATTTGTACAACAGCGAATTAAGCTTGAGCCTGTGTTCTTTTTCTTCTGGAATATGGTCTTGTGCAAAAGCTATTACCATTATTCCGGTACAGCTATAAAGCGGTGGAAAGGATACAGAATTATAGCTGCGGATGGTTCTTCTATTAGCCTGGCAGATACTCCTTCACTGCGCAATTATTTTGGTGGGCAGGGTAACCGTCAAACAGATTATGTGCTTGCAAAAACTTTTTATCACTATGATGTACTTAATGAATTGGTGATCCTGCCACAAATAATGCCTTACCGCTACGGTGAATTGAAAATGGCATACGATGCCATCCCTCAGATAGAAGAAGATATGCTCACCTTGTACGACAGGAATTTTAGCAACTATAAAGTAGTAGCATTACACCTGTGGCAGGAAAGGGAGAGGAAGTTTGTAATCCGTGCAAAAGAGTCGCAAAACATAATTAAAGCATTTTTACAAAGCGGCAAAACCTCTTCAATTGCTTACATGCAGCCTACCGCATCCACCATAGAAGGATTGAAAAAAAATGGCTTCATCGTCACAAAAGATACCCTGCTGAAAGTAAGGCTGGTTCGGGTAGAGCTATCTAGTAAATCAACAGAAGTATTAATCACTAATCTTTGGGAAGAAGACGGGCATCCGACCGAGCAGTTTAAAGACCTCTATTTTATGAGATGGGGGATAGAAACTAATATATCGATACAAAAAAACATTCTACAGTTAGAGGCATTTAGCGGATTAACGCACCAAGCTGTTTTACAAGACTTCTA
>JANMZN010000520.1:0-24968 GCA_031383285.1 Segetibacter sp. | reverse complement strand
AGCGCTTTTGACCCTCCATGATCTACATTGATTACTTCTCCTTCGAGAGCCTTTCCATCATATGTAACCATTACAATGTCTGAAACTTTTAGTTCGTTTACCTTTAGCATAAGCTTTCGTTTTTTAAGTGATGTTTTACTTGAAGTCGAAAAGTTACATAATTTCAAGACTGAACCAAAATAATCATCAGCAATTTTTTTTCAATTGTCATCGTTTTTAATTATTGTTGAATAATACTTAACCAAATTTCAAGTTGACACGCATCGGTCTTATATCAGATACACATGGTTACATAGATGAAAGTATTTTGCGACACTTTCAAAATTGTGATGTGATACTGCATGCCGGTGATTTTGGAAATGGAACAGTGTCCGACAAATTGAAAGCAATGAAGCCTTTAATGGGCGTATATGGCAATGTAGACGGCCAAGATATAAGGAGCGACTTTCCAGAAGTTTCAAAATTTTCTATTGAAGACGTGAAGGTGTTGATGATCCATATAGGTGGTTATCCAGGTAAGTATTCGTTGCTTGCAAGGCAAGAGATTGCTTTGTATAAACCTGGAATTTTTATTTCAGGGCATTCTCACATACTAAAAATAATGTATGATGATAAGTGGAATTGCCTTCACATGAACCCTGGTGCAGCAGGCAAGCAGGGATGGCAAAAAGTAAGGACCTTGATACGTTTTGTAATTGATGGGGCTGATATAAAAGACTGTGAAGTGATAGAATTAGGCGTCTTGTAAATAAAATTTTAATTTTTTGATAATAAATTGGAAAGGGAGATCGTTTAAGTAAGTGTAATAATTTTTTTCATATAAAGATTTGTGTTTTAATTACTCCTGTTTCTACGGGAGTTTTTTTTTGCCCATAAAAAAAGCCAGCAAAAAAGCCGGCTTTATCTTATGTGGTTTTAATATTTTACATTCCAGGAAAAATAGATCTTGATATTCCTTCCATTCTGAATGGCCAAGGAACAGAGGCAATAATAATTACAAAAGCTATAAAATAATACCAAAATGAGCGGCGATGTTTCGATTGATCAGGTATATTCATCTTTGCCGACTTCTTTCCAATTGTAATTAGGATGATGGCCAACAACATTCCGGTAAGATGTTCTATTGCCCAAAATCTGTGAATAGGATCTTTCATAACAGCACCCATGCCCAAAGCTTGAATATCATGAAAGCCCCAAATTGGACTTGCAAACCATTGATAAAAACCAATCAGTAACATAGTGTGTGCTGAGATCATTAAAAACAATCCTACTTTTTTATCACCACTCGTAAAAGGTTTTTTACCTATCATTCCATTCAATGACTTTACTATTGCAATCAATAATAGGATAAGAATAACCCACCTTAAAAGACTGTGTAGATGCAGCATACCTTGATACATATAATTTGAGATTTTGCCAAAAGTAAGTCGAATTTGGTTTCCGAAATAATCAAATTCGCGTGTTATTGCAAATAGCTTACAGTTGGTAACAATTAAAGATTTAGTTGGATAATTTCACTTACGGAAATTGGTAAAAAGTGGGAAGTTTTTTTTCTTTCTATAGAAAGTTTATTAAGCATAACCCGTGCTAAAAGAAACAATTTACCCAAAATTTCGAAATCAATAGATTGAGTAAGAAAAACTATATGCGGTTATTGCAAATACATTTTATGCTTTATTTTGAGCCTTTACAAAGTAATCGGTAAGATGCGCATTATTCATCAATTCCTCAAGGCCTTCATTGGTCATGGGTTTGTGGATAAAATCAATAACAAGTTCATGCTTACTTGCTCTTGAAAAATCTTCGGGGTTAACGGTCGAAGAAACGATAACAATACGGGTTTCTGGTAATCTATCTGCATATTTCATTTCATATTCATGCAAAAAATCCCAACCATTCATCACCGGCATATTAAGATCAAGAAAGATAATTCTTGGCGCATTTGCTTTGTCTTCTTTTGATTTGAAGAAATTAGAGAACCAGTTGATACCCTCCTTTCCATTAAAGGCTTTAATTACTTCGTCAGAAAACCCTGCTTTTTTTATTACAAGTTCACAAAGTACCAGTGTAATCTGGTCATCATCTATGCATAAAACCTTGTCTATCATTTTTTTCTTTTTAAGGATGATAGTAATTTATTTTTGATAAACATCCGTCTTTCATAAACAATAATTCTCAAGATGTCCGTTTCAATATCGAATGATTACTTACAATTCAAATATACGATTCTGTGGCCTTTATTTAACTTTCTTTATTTCAATTCTAAAAAGTCTGAATGTAAATTAAATGAAGAAATAGGATGTTTACACAAATGTGTTTGCGACGTGCTCTAATATAATTATCATTAATTTAAATTAATATATTATGATTATTGAAAAACTACTCTTTAGTTTCATTAGGACTGCCGTTGCATATTGCAAACAGACTGGCACGATATGCTTTATCTGAATTTCGATAGGGTTATTCTGTTGATATTGGGATAATTACTCCATTTACTAAGTCCAACATAATAATTGTTAATTGTCCAGATCGCTTCTGTAAATGTCCCTTTACGCCCTCTTCTAATTTTTCGAGGATGTCCAAAGTAAGTTTCTATAAACTGCATTGCTATTTTAACGTTCACCGAATCCAAAATAATACTTGCGTATCTAAATTTGGCGTACCCTCCACTTGTTAAAACCCTACTTGAAGGAGATAACAATGTTGCAGTTATTCCATTGAATAGTTTAACTGAATCCCAACGAAATGTCATATTATTTAACCTCTTTTTTACCTTTTGATTACCGTAATCTTTTACCCCATTTAAGGGTGTATCCCAAGGAATATTGCTATTTTGAATAGAGACCTTGATTTCCCCAAGGTTAATACCCTCCTTAAAAAGGCGGATTGTTACACTGTCAAGTCTTGCATCATTTGATCGTTGTCCTATTAAACAAATTGATGGCATAACCATAAAAATTAATATGAAAAGTTTAAGGGTCATTTGGTGGCGTAATACAATTGATTAGTGGAAATCCGTAATGAAATTTATTTTTGCTATTTAGTTTTTTGAATTTTTTTAGTAGATTAATATTTAATACTATGCTCCATTTTCCAATAAAGGCTATTTCTTTTGTCACTGCATTCATCAGATCAAATGATGAGTTCATAAAATTAGGTTAGTATTAAATACTTTTTTTGGAAAGCAAGCACATATTAATCTAAAAAAACTCACTCAATTTCCTTTACAATTTCTTCTCCATCACAAAATCATTCATATAATAGCCGTTACCAATATCAATATTTTCTTCTCGTATAATATGGTAATCATTTCTTTCATAAAATGCCTTGGCTGGATTGTGGCGGTTTACATTCAGCCATAACGCATCTGCACCCAACTTTTTTGTAAATGATTCAACCTCATCTAATAATGCTTTGCCTGCACCGGTCTTTTGCTGCGTTGGAAGTACATATAATCGTTGCAGTTTGTAAATATTATTTTCTAAAGGAGAGAATGATGCAAAACCAACGGGGCGGTTATTTTGAAGCGCCAATAAATAATGATGCCCCTTTTGTATTTGATCTTCCAGCGCATTGATGGAATACATTTTCTCCATCATATACGTTAATTGATCCTTGCTAAGTATTACTCCATATGCTACAGGCCAGGTTTCATCAGCAATTTGCTTGATGGATGGAATATCCGATGCATCTGCAGTACGAATTATCAAAGGGGAAGTAGTCGGTTGGGTATTCATAATTTATAGTCCTACTAAGCTTTCTTCAATGGTTTTTATTCTAGCTTCTGCATCTTCCTGTTTCTTTTTCTCTAAATTGATTACTTCCGGTTTGGCATTTGCTACAAATCGTTCATTAGATAATTTCTTTAATACACTTTCTAAAAACCCCTTTTGGTGCTCAAGGTCTTTTAAAAGATCATCTTTTGTTAATGCGCTATCTATTTTTTTATCACTCTCAATATAAAACTTATCTTTTTCAACGGCTACAATAATAGCGCCTTGCATTACGCCATTTGTATAAGCAATAGACTCCGCATTTATTTGCTTAATAAGTATGTTTTCTATTGGGCGAAATATACTTTTGTTTTCAGTATCAATATGAAGCCTAATTGTTTCTTTGGGTTTAAATTGATTTTTGTTTCGGGCATCTCGAAGTGCAGATATTACATTTTTCAATAGTTCGCCTTCCTTCAATATTGATTGATTGGCGGACTTAATCTCACCAAACTGTTTAACACACAAATCATCCTTTCTGTTCTCTAGCAAGTGATAAATTTCTTCTGTAATAAAAGGCATGAATGGATGTAACAATTGCATTAAGTCTTCAAAGAATTGAATTGTTTTATTGTAAACGATTGCTTCAATTGGCTGTTCAAATCCGGGCTTCACCCACTCAAGGTACCAGCTACAGAAATCATCCCATATTAAGGAGTAGATAGTTTTCAAAGCTTCACTCAACTTAAATAGCGAATACATTACTTCCACTTCTGACCGAACCTGATTCAAGCGATTTTCAAACCATGAAATCGCAAACGTGTTGTTACTTTCAACAGTAATATTGGGTTCGATTGTTGACTTCCTTTCTTCCCACATCTTTATCAACTTCAGCGCATTCCAAAGCTTGTTGTAAAAGTTTCGGCCTTGTTCCAGGCTTGCTTCATCAAACAATAGATCATTGCCTGCAGGAGAAGAAATCATAATGCCAAAACGAACTGCATCTGCGCCATATTTATCAATTAACTCAAGCAAGTCTGGGCTATTCCCTAAACTCTTGCTCATTTTTCTCCCTTGTTTGTCACGCACCATCCCAGTAAAATAAACATCGCTGAATGGCTTTTTTTGTTCGTAATGCATTCCAGCCATTATCATTCGGGCAACCCAAAAGAAAATAATATCCTGACCGGTTACCAAAACAGCGGAAGGGTAGTAGTAGTCTAATTCTTTATTGTTTGTCGGCGAAGAGATGCCATTGAATACTTCCATTGGCCATAGCCAAGATGAGAACCACGTATCAAGTACATCAGCATCCTGAGTAAGACTATCAATTAATAATTCTGAATGATTATTTTTTAGTTCTTCTAAAGTTTCAGCAACATATACATTGCCTTTATCATCGTACCATGCCGGGATCTGTTGACCCCACCAAAGTTGTCGGCTGATGCACCAATCTTTTACATTCTCTAACCAATATTTATAAGTAGCTAAAAACTTATCGCCAGGATGAATATTGATATCACCCTTTACTACCGCTTTCAGTGCTGGTTCCGCCATATCTTTCATCCTTAGAAACCATTGGGTGCTGATTCTTGGTTCTACCACTACGCCACTTCTTTGGCTATAGCCTAGCCTGGATGCATATTCTTCTTCTTTAAGCAAATGACCTTTTTCCTCAAGTTCTGCAATAATCTTTTTGCGTGCAACAAAACGATCTTCGCCTATATAAATCTGGGCAGCTTTGCTTAATGTTCCGTCTTCGTTTAGGGTATCAACTACTTCTAAATTGTGCTTAAGGCCAAGGTTATAATCATTGATATCGTGGGCAGGTGTAACCTTCAGCGCCCCGGTTCCAAATGAAGGATCCACATACTCATCAAATATTATCGGGATGCGCCTGTTGATCAATGGTACAAAAGCATATTTACCTTTTAGGTTTGCATATCTTTCGTCATTTGGATGTACGCAAATAGCAGTGTCTCCCATAATGGTTTCCGGACGCTGTGTAGCTATCGTGATACAGTTATCGCTTGTGGTTCCATCTTCTTCTGACAAAAAATAACGAAGGTGGTATAGTTTTCCTGTCACATCTTTAAATTCTACTTCCTCATCGCTCAGCGCTGTTTTTGCGGAAGGATCCCAATTGATCATTCTTGCTCCTCTATAAACAAGGCCCTTTTTATAGAGGTCAATAAACACTTTGATCACTGCTTTATAATAATGATCGTCCATGGTAAAGGTGACCCGGTCCCAATCAACACTGCATCCCAATCTTTCGATCTGGTTATAAATGATGCCGCCATATTTTTCTTTCCATTCAAAGGCGTATTTCAAAAATTCTTCTCTGCTAAGATTGTTTTTATCAATGCCTTTTTCCTTCAGCATCTGCACCACTTTGGCCTCTGTAGCAATGCTTGCATGATCACTTCCTGGTACCCAGCAAGCATTGAACCCACTCATTCTGGCTTTTCTTACAAGTATATCCTGAACGGTCTCGTTCAACGTGTGACCCATGTGCAATACACCAGTTACATTTGGTGGGGGAATAACAACTGTATAAGATGGACGATCATCAGGAGTACTATTAAAGTATCTTTTATTGATCCAGTGTTTGTACCACTTATCTTCTGTTGCCGTGGGTATATAGTTCTTACTTAGTTCCATAATATTTGCCGATGGTAATTCTTAAATTTGGATGGCAAATGTACGGAAAAACAGGTGGAGGTTAGGAGGAGGTATTCAACCCTTGTTGTAAGTACATTTTATCGTAGGAAAATTGTATTATTTTATTCCGCTTACTTTCATTTCTAAAGAATAGATAGCTTTGGAAGCTGTGATAAACAACTTGTTGTGGTTTTTGCCGCCAAAGCAAACGTTGGCAGTCCATGATTGAGGCACACTTATCAATTTAATTTGTTTGCCACTTTTATTGAACACTGTTACACCTTCTTTGCCTGTAAGGTATAAGTTGCCTAAGTTATCAGTTGTCATTCCATCAGATCCCATATTGGCAAACAATTGTTTGTCTTTTAGGGACCCATCTTTTTTGATGGTGTAGCGGAATGTTTTGTTACCACCTATGTCGGCCACATACAAATACTTGCCGTCTAAAGAACCGATGATGCCATTTGGTCTTATAAACTGATCTGCTACTACAATTGGTTTGGAAGTAGTAGTTCTCATATAGTACACATTTTGTTCTGTAATGTGTGCTCTTTCTTCAGGCCAGTAAGGTCGTTTGTAATACGGGTCTGTGAAATAAATTCTTCCTTTAGGGCTTACCCATACATCGTTGGGACCATTAAATCTAGATCCATTAAAACTGTTCAATAAGACAGTTATTTTTTTCTTGTCGTCAATTTCCCAAAGCTCATTATTTTCATCGGCACAGGTTATTAAATTCCCATTGTTATTGAAATAAAGACCATTTGACCTGCCCGATTTTTCAAGATAAACGGACAGTTGTCCCGCTGTGTCAATCAGCCAGATTTTATTATTTGGCTGGTCTGTAAAATATACATTGCCATCATTGTCAGATGCTGGTCCTTCCGTAAAACTGAATTGATCAGAGATTAATACTAGGTTAGCATTTTCAGCAATAATAGACGATTCGGATTCCTTTGTTATCGACGACTTTTGTACTGATGAGCAAGATAATGTTTGAAGCAGTATGCAAATTGCTACCAGTGTTCTCCAAAGCGTTGGGAATGGAATTATCATTAATAACTTAATCTGGGATTTTCAGTGCATATACTTTCAAATTGGAATTATAAAAGCTTACAGTCTTAATACCTTCATTTTTAGGAACAATTGCTAATGTAGTAACAGGTTGAGCATATGCTGCTGTAAAAGTAGTAGTAGTGTCTATCCGGCTGAAATAAATGGAAAGCTCATCTCCTCCAATTGCTGCTTTTTCAATTTGCAGGGTAATTATTTTCATAGTTGGTTGCATTACTATTGCAACCACACTTTGTGTGTTGAAATCTGGAACAATGGCGGTTTCTCTTGTTGATTTTGTCATGGAGAAAAATCTTTGGAAGTCTTCTGCTTTCGTAAAGTATTTGTAACTAATTTCTTCTGTAAGTTTAACGGCATCTATTAATTTGTAATTATTAAGGCTTACCACACCAATGGGGGATGTAATGGTATTTTTGGGAATTTGGCATGCCATTATTCCAAGGCTCAGAATTATAAAAACAGTAAATTTCATATTGATTTATTTAAACTCAAAGGTGAATATAATTTATTAAATGAAACACTTTGTTATTTTAGCAGATTGTATTTTATCTTGGGCTTTGTAATATGAAGAAGATTCTTAGAACGATCATTAAAGCAGCAAGGCATTACAGAAATAATTTTGGAAAGATACATCTGGTATATGTACCGCTCGTCGTGTGTGCCAGTATAGGAGCGTTGCTGATTTTGTATTCATTTTTGAATAGAGAAAAGGATACAACGGCCCTAACAAATGTAAGTTTTGCAATGTTTGTTACCCTTTCATCTGTATGCTTTGGGTATGCCCGGGTATTTGATCAGCCCAAAGAACTTAAGCTTGTGGTTAAGATAACCAAGGCGGGGGAAAGTGCCCTACAGGCTGCAATTTATTTTGTTATTGCGTCAGCATTGAAGTATGTAAATCTTAAAATGAGTGTATTTATTCCGAGGGGAACTTTCTTTAATATTACTTATGTAATAATTTACGTTTCTTATTTTTTCTGCTTTATTCTTGGGTTCTATTTTGCAGTTTTCGCAGTATTTTCCATCAACAACATTCTTAACAACCGTTTTTACAGAAACGACAATGAGGAAGATTTAAAACAAAACAACGCTATCAACAAGTGATTGTTGGTAGCGTTGCCTGAAAAATAGTTAGTAGCGTTGTTCTGAAAAATTATCAACCTTCAAAGTCGTTGTCACCAAGACCGCTATCTGCACCAATAATATCCCAACCGCCATCTATTTTTGGCAATTCTTTTCCGTCAACGGTAAAGATACCTGAACCTTCAAATTGATCTTCTTGCTTGGTTTCCCCTTCTTTGGTTGTTTCTTTTTGGTCGTCTTTAACCTTGTTTTTATCGTCGTACATAAAATAAATATTTAGAATACTAAATTACTAACAATACATCAAATATCAAAAAAATATTTTCCTGCAAGAATTGGCACGTAGAGTTAATGGCAAAAAAGTACTACTGAACGACTTATAATAATGTTTGGGTAGATGGGAAACTAGATCACCTAACTTCTTGCATGTCCACCAATTTACGATAAATGCCACCTTGTTCTAATAGTTCAGCGTGTGTACCTCTTTCAGCTATTTCCCCTTTTTGCATAACAATAATTTCGTCAGCATGTCGAATGGTACTTAGTCTGTGTGCAATCACTACAGAAGTCCGGTTTTGCATCATTTTATTAATAGCATCCTGAACCAATCTCTCGCTTTCCGTATCCAAAGCTGAAGTTGCCTCATCTAAAATAAGGATAGGAGGATTTTTCAGTACGGCTCTTGCAATGGTCAATCGTTGCCTTTCTCCGCCGCTAAGCTTTCCACCACGGTCACCAATACTTGTTTGATAACCTGATTCTTTTTGGCTAATGTAGTTGTGAGCATTTGCAATTTTGGCGGCATTGATAATATTTTCTTCAGTAGCATTTTCTACCCCTAGCGCTATGTTGTTATTGATGGTATCATTAAATAAAATGGGTTCCTGCGTTACTATCCCCATCTGTTTCCTTACTGAGAATAATGAGTAATCTTTAATATTCATTCCATCAATAAGTAACTCACCTGAAGTTACATCATGAAACCTCGGAATAAGGTCAACCAACGTACTTTTTCCTGCACCTGATGAACCCACCAAAGCAACCGTTTTGCCTTTTTCTATTTTTAGGTTAATGTTATTCAATATCTGCTTGTCATCATAGGAAAAGCAAACATTTTTAAATTCTATTGAATGATTAAAAGTTGCAAGTTTTATTCCATTAATATTCTCATCAACTTTTATGGGTGCATTTAAAAAATCTTCAATTCTTGCAATAGCAGCACTTCCCTTCTGTATATTGTAAAAAGACGAGGACAATGATTTTGCAGGATTAATTACCTGGGTAAAAATTACTACATACATGATAAATCCTTCTGCTTTCAGGCCACTCGCCATATCTCCTAAAACCAATTTGCCCCCAAACCAAAGTATGCCGCATAATACCATTACACCTAATAATTCGCTAAGAGGAGAAGCCAAATCGCGTCTTTTTTGCATTCTATTACGAAGATCAAAAAGTTGCATATTGGTAAATTCAAACTTTTTCTTCAATACGGATTCTGCATTAAAAGCTTTGATAACTCTTAAACCACTAATCGTTTCATCTAGTACTGATAAAGCATCTCCCAACATGACAGCTGCTGCGTTAGATTGTTTTTTTAGTGATCGACTAATCCTTCCTATGATGAGTGCAGTTAGTGGAAGGAAAATAAAAAGAAACAATGAAAGCTGAAAACTGATGTAAAAAAGCGTAACCAATAAAATGATAATATTTAATGGGTCTTTTATTAATCCTTCGAGGGTACCCACAATAGAACTTTCTATTTCCCCAATATCGTTTGTCATTTTGCTCATGACATCACCCTTCCTTTGATCTGTAAAAAATCCAATGGGGAATTGGAGTAATTTATTGTACATCTCCAACCGCATTCTTGTCATTACAGCATTTTTAATAGGAGAGAGTACAAAAAATGATAGGTATAAAAATAAATTTTTAAAAAAAACAGTCACTATTACAATTACACAAATAAATGCAAGTGCCTTAATTGGTCCATTTGTTCCATTTGATACAATTAGCCTACTTATTTCATAGTTAATGTAGGTAATAAATTCACCTGAACCTCTTATCGCAGCAGGTTTTACCAATATGAGGTTTTCTTTAGAAAATATAAGCCTCAAGAAAAATGGCAAAGTCCCCAATGAAATAAGAGAAAAGAGAATGGAAAATACGGTAAAAATAAAATAGAGTGAAATACCACCTTTGTAGAAACTGAGGTATTTGAATATTCGTGAGTATTTCTTCATTACTAAGTTTATCTATTCATCAAATCAGCGCAAAGTAACTACTTTTACCTTGTCTGCCTAAGGTTTAGCATAGGCACAGCAATAAAAAATAAACTATAAACGATGCAGGAGGGAAAAAGACAAAAGCAGGTAGCTGCTGTAATTCAGCAAGAGATGAATGATATTTTTATGCATCTTGGATTAAATATGATTGATGGTGGGATGGTATCCATTTCATCTGTTAAGATCACCCCGGATTTATTAGAGGCCAGAATTTACCTTAGTTTATTCCAGGTGGTGGATACCAATTCAGCCATGAAGAAAGTGGAGGTAAAAGCATGGGAAATAAAAAAATCGTTGAATGAAAGAATAAAACACCAACTACGCAGGATGCCCATCCTTCACTTTTATCTGGATGATACTTTAGATTATGTTTTCAAAATGGAGAATATTTTCAAGCAAATCAATTCAGAAGCAACGGCTGACCAGAAAACAGCAGAGACAGATAAATCGACCGATGAATGACATTTCTTTTTGCCTGGCGATATTTTAAAGGAAAAAAAACAACCAATGCGGTTAATTTAATTGCATGGATTAGCATTCTAGCTATTGCAGTTGGATCTGCTGCTTTAATTCTGGTATTAAGTGTATTTAATGGTTTTGAGGATTTGGTAAAAACGCTTTATGCAGATTTTTATACAGATCTCAGGATTTCTCCTGCGAAAGGAAAATTTATAACTTTAACACAGAGCCAACTAAACCAGATTAGGGGAACCTTAGGTGTAAAAAAAATAGCTAGAATTGTAGAAGAAAAGGCGGTTTTGGTAAATGATGAATACCAAAGTATCATTTACCTTAAAGGGGTAGATGATGCCTATTCTCAGGTTTCAGGATTGGCAAAACATATTTACAATGGGGCGTATAATTTGGGTAACAAGGACAAACCATTTTTATTTTTAGGAGCTGGAATTGAAAATGCAGTAGCTGTTCAGGCAGGGATGAACATAGCTCCATTAACTGTTTATCTGCCAAATTTTAAGGCAACAGGTTTTTCGGGTTTAGATGCGCTAAACTCTTACAATGCTGATGTGGCAGGCAGTTTTATCCTCCAACAGGATTTTGATAATAAATATGCGATTACCAATATTCAGTTTGTGCAATATATGCTCGACCTGCCAGAAGATAAATTTACTGCCGTTGAAATATCACTTACAAATGCAGATGAAACGGAGGTTGTTCAGGAGGGCCTAAAAAAGCTATTGGGAAAGGACATAAAAGTAGAGACCCGTTACGAACAAAATCAGAGCTTGTATACCATCATGCAAGTTGAGAAATGGGTAATTTATGGTATTCTCTCTCTTATTTTGGTAGTAGCTGCGTTTAATATGATTGGAGCACTAACCATGCTGGTACTTGAAAAACAAAAGGACATTGCTGTATTAAAAGCTATGGGGGCAAATAATAGCTATATTCAAAGAATATTTCTTAACGAGGGCTTGGTTTTAGCAACAATAGGTGCTGGATCGGGAATAATTGTTGCGGTTGCTATCTGCCTCTTACAAATCAAGTTTAAGCTCGTAAAACTTGCTGGGGGTAGTTTTATTATCGATTATTATCCAGTCAAAATGATGCCCTTCGATTTTATTCTTGTAGGATTGACAGTTTTTATCATTTCTCTCATTGCTGCTTGGTTACCTTCTAGAAAAGCCAGTCTTCAACAATTTTCCTTAAAAAGTTGAGTGAAGGTTTGGTTGCCTTTGGGTGTTAATTGTAATCTCCAAGTGTTTCGGGTAATTGGGCTAGTGCTTTGGCTAATTGCTCGTCATTCGGCGCTATACCATGCCAAGCATGGCTACCCATCATAAAATCTACACCTGCACCCATTTCAGTTTTCATAAGGATGCAAATTGGTTTCCCGGTTTTCGATTTCGATTTAGCTTCTTCCAATCCGGAAATCACCGCATCCATATCGTTCCCATTCATTTCCACTACCATCCAATCAAAAGCTTCAAACTTTGCGCGGAGATTTCCAACATTCATTACTTCTTTAGTAGAACCGTCTATCTGTTGACCATTTACGTCTATGGTGGCTATCAAATTATCAACTTTATGGTGTGCCGCAAACATGATGGCTTCCCAGTTTTGCCCTTCATCTAACTCGCCATCTCCATGAAGCGAAAAAACCCAGCGATCATCATTGTTTAGTTTTTTTGTAAGTGCAGCACCTATAGCTACACTCATTCCTTGCCCCAGTGAGCCACTGGCAATTCTAACGCCAGGTAAATCTTCGTGTGTGGTAGGATGGCCTTGAAGCCGGCTATTAATTTTTCTAAAAGTTCCTAATTCATTCACTTCAAAATAGCCGGAATGTGCTAGAATAGAATAAAATAATGGGGAAATATGACCATTGGATAGGAAAAAAAGGTCCTCACCCATACCATCCATTGAAAAGTCTGTATTGTGTTTCATTATCTTGAAATACAAGGCGGTAAGAAAATCAGCGCAACCAAGAGAACCCCCGGGATGACCACTTTGTACACCATGAACCATTCTTACGATATCTCTTCTTACTTGACTAGCAATTTCTACTAAACTATGCATGGGTTAAATTTTTACAGCGTGCAAATCTACAATTATTAAATCCAGAGAAATCGTTTCTTTCAACTAAATGAATTTAAATTTAAGTGTTGGATATGCTAAAAGAACCTTAATTTTACAATAAGTTAAGGCATTATTTTAAAATATATTTAATTGTTGTGCGGTTATAGTTGATTTTTTTTGTTCAAAAGCACTGAAAAACCTAAATAGAGAGCGGATGCAACAAATTGTACTTAGTGGTTTAATATCTTTCATTCTTACATTATTAGTTATTCCAGTTATTATTGTTATAGCCAAGGCTAAGAAATTGTATGATTTGCCTGATGATACGCGAAAACTGCACAAGGAACCAATTCCATCTCTTGGAGGATTAGGAATGTTTATTGGGTTTATTTTTGGCCTATTGCTTACGTTGAATTTTGCGATTGTTCCCGAGTTCCAGTTCTATATCGCTGCATTTTTATTAATTTTCTTTTTAGGTCTTAAGGATGACATCATGGTATTGTCTCCAATTAAGAAGTTTATTTGTCAGCTTTTAACAGCTGCTATTTTAGTATTCAAGGCTGATCTTGTGTTGAACAATATGCATGGATTCTTAGGATTAAATAACATACCTGTCATTGTTAGTTATTTACTTTCTATTTTTTCAATAGTAGTCATTATAAATGCGTTTAACCTTATTGACGGAGTAGATGGCCTTGCAGGTGGATTAGGGCTAGTTTCATCATTGGTTTTTGGAATGTATTTTCTGGTTAACAATAATATTGCTTACACTGTTTTGGGTTTTAGCTTTGCAGGCTGTCTGATTGCATTTCTTTTTTATAATTTTTACCCTGCAAGAATATTTATGGGTGATACAGGTTCTTTAATGATTGGATTAATCAACAGTATTCTTGTAATAAAATTCATTCAAACCGCTCCTACATATACTGTTTATCCTATCACTTCAGCTCCTGCTATTGGATTTGGGATTTTAATTCTACCATTAATGGATACACTTCGTGTATTTGGTTTAAGGCTTATTCATCGTCGTTCGCCATTTAGTCCTGATAGAAACCATGTACATCACCTTTTGTTGAATAAAGGTCTAACTCATAGAAGCGTAAGTCTGTCCTGTATGGCAGCAACTTTGGTAATAGCCTCACTTGGATTTGTATTTAATCAGTTAGGAACAAACATTCTTATTGCTTCTCAAATTGGATTGTTCTTTGCATTTATTTACATTGTAACTTATAAGAAACGTCGTTACAAACTACGAGTAATTAAAGGTGAAATAAAAACAGATCCCGCTGATGACGTAAAGCTTGTGTCGTTTTATAATAACAAAGCTGCGGTTGTTGATGAAGATTAATACCTTTCTCTAACAGTTTTTCCCTCTTTGTGTGCTATATACTTTCCTAATCATTAGCTTTGCGCTGAAAATTTTTCAGAAATGTCAGAAGAACTAGATATGATTATAGAAGATGCTGAAGCATCTATGGTTAAAGCAATTGCTCACCTAGAAGTTGAATTGGGAAAAATAAGAGCAGGAAAAGCCAATCCAAGTATGCTTGATGGTATAATGGTTGAATATTACGGAGCGCCTACTCCAATTAACCAGGTTGCAAACATCAATATTATGGATGCAAGAACTATAAGCGTTCAGCCATGGGAGAAGAAAACACTCCAAATGATTGAACGAGCAATTATAGCTGCTAATATTGGTATCAATCCTCAAAATGATGGTATCAATATCAGACTTTTCCTTCCGCCACTAACGGAGGAAAGAAGAAAAGAATTAGTTAAGAAGTCAGCAGGTGAGGCAGAACATTCTAAGGTAGCCATTAGAAGTATAAGGAGAGATGCAATTGAAGAAGTGAAAAAGCTTCAGAAAGATGGGCTGAGCGAGGACACTGCAAAAGATGCCGAAGCAACCGTTCAAGAGACCACTGATCGTTATATTCTCCTTGTTGAGAAACACCTTGCCGCTAAAGAGAAGGATGTTATGTCTATTTAAAGGATATTTTGTTTATACATAAACCCGGTTATATCATCGGGTTTTTTATTTGTTCGATCTTCCAAAAAATGTTTTCCCGACTGTTTCCACATGTTAATTGCCTGTTAGTTATTACCTGTTTTATAAGAGAATCTTATGAATACTAAAGGATAGCTTTGTAAGTATACAATTATGGCAACAGCAGAAACATATCAGATAAAACTTCCACAGTTTGAAGGACCGTTTGACCTTTTACTATTTTTTATAGAAAGAGATGAGTTAGATATTTATAATATTCCTATCAACCGCATTACAAGAGAATTTCTTGATTATATCCATTCGCAAGAATCGCTTAATATAGAATTGAGCAGCGAATTTATTTTGTTCATTTCTACATTGATGCGGATAAAAGCCAAATTGTTATTGCCTCGAAAAGAAATAGATGCATTAGGCAATGAAATAGATCCAAGACAAGAACTGATTGACAAAATTCTGGAGTATAAAAAATTCAAACAAGCAGCGGTCGAAATGGTTGAGTTAGAGACGCTTCGCATGATGGTGGTGAAACGAGGAAATCTCCAAAGAGAACTCAGTACGGTTGGTGAAGCTGCTGGTGAAGGCACAGAAATTCAGACGCTTACTATTTTTAAGCTAATGAAGTCATTTGAAAAAGTGATGCAAAAAGTGCACGATAGACAGAATAAACCAGTTCATACCGTTGTAAGATATAACTATACAATGGAAGAGACCCGGGATTATGTATTAAGAATTACCAATAAAGAACGAACTGTATCATTTGAAAAGATTTTTGAAGTTTGTGAAGATAGAATACATGCTATTTTCTTATTTCTTTCTGTACTCGAACTAATTCAGCTGCACTATATGTCAATAATGGTAGGTGAAGGACGAAATAATTTCTTGGTTGAATGGAATGCTGATAGGCCTGTTGACGAAGATTCTCCCATTGGTTTTGCCAATTTTGATCCTCGATTAAATTAATTCTTCGCTAGAAAACAAATAGCAATATTGGTTTTGTTGATTGGTCTATAATTGTTGATAGTTTTTGTAGAAAATTATTGGACACCATTGTACAGCCAAGACTATTGCAAATGGGTAAAGGATATGTTTCCGTATCAGGCACACAAGTGTAAGAATGTAATACCACAAACCGCCTAAACGCGTTATTGTTTGTAGCATCCAAGCCTTTCAATTTATAAGCATTGCCAAATCTTCCTTTGTACTTATGGCCAACTAAGTATCTTCCTTCGGATGTACATCCACAGCCATTTTCGTTTGAAAACCGGACTTCTGACAAGAAAACGTTGTTGCAACTACCATGAGATACCATACCCGAATCGACGATTCGGTCATGAGCCAAGTCATAAATAAAAAATCTCTTTTTACCACTATGTAGTTGCATGTTTACTAGAAAACAATAGGAATTGTTATAGTTGTTTTCAATAGCAAAAGCCTTTGCCTTTTTACCTAGTTTTTTTAGTATTTTATTTTCAGAATCACTACGGAGAAAGGTACTTTCGGCGATTCCCTGATTACCCAAGTTGTTGTAAGTTTTAATAAAATGAGCGGCGTTCTTTATACTTACATAGGTTGTAAATGTAAAAATCAAAAGCAAAATCCAGTATTTTGGTTTCATAGCTTCTTTTTTTAGGATGATTGCGAACATTTTGTTTTCCATAAAACCAGAATCTTATTGTTTTCCCAATTCATTTTTTGAGTGAGTATCTTTGTAAAAAATTTATAGTTATGTTCCTCATTATTCTTGGAATTATCATATTTCTGGCCGCAGCCTCTTTGAGAAAATTGCAGGCACCTTTATCAGGTTATACAGCGGGTGTAAGGATTGTTGGTGCTGTGATCGTTGTATTGGGAATCGCCACTTCCTGTATTGTTCAAATCAATGCAGGACAGATAGGGGTAAAATCATTGTTTGGTCAAGTTCAGAACGAAATTTTGTATAGCGGATTACATATTGTAAACCCACTTGTGGAAGTAAAAGAGACGGATGTACGAACCCAAAACTATACTATGAGTGGTGTACATGATGAAGGTGCACAAGCCGGCGATGATGCTATCCGTGTATTAACTTCAGATGGTCTGGAAGTTGTAATTGACCTTACGGTTTTGTATCGGGTACAGGCAGCCGATGCACCAAGACTGGTTAGAGAAACCGGGCTTGACTACGTTGATAAAATTGTGAGACCCGTTACAAGAACTAAAATCAGAGACAATGCGGTGTATTATACTGCAATTGATTTGTACAGTACTAAGCGTGATGAATTTCAGACAAGAATTTTTAAGACGATTGATGATAATTTCAAAAAGCGAGGGCTAGAGTTGGAGCAACTTTTGGTAAGAAACATCACCCTGCCCAATCGGGTAAAAGCGGCAATAGAAGAAAAAATAAATGCAGAACAGGAAGCTCAAAAAATGATGTTTGTTTTGCAAAAAGAAAAGCAGGAAGCTGAGCGCAAGAGGGTAGAGGCACAAGGTATTGCAGATTATCAACGGATCATTAATACCGGATTGACAGACCAACAATTGCAATACGAACAAATAAAAGCCATGAAAGAAATTGCTACTTCACAAAACTCAAAAGTGATTATCATGAGTAGTAAGACACCGGTGATTATTGACGGTAAAAATTGATACTAATTTAGGAAATAGATTCAGCATTGCTTTTCTTGGAGTGTAAACTGTAGTGTAATTCTATGGTTTACACTCCAGGTATATCATGCATCCTAACCTCAATATGCCTGTTGTGCGCTTTGGTTTTAAAGTCCTGAAAAATTTCAAAGATATCGTTGTCAATATATATGCTATCGGTACCTATAATTTCTACAATAGTATACTCAGGTATTTTGTCCAGCATTTCCTTAATCCGCTTTTTAGTGAGAAAGATAACATTCAAAACAAGGTGAACTGTAAAATGTAGTGATATTGAATTTAAAAGTGTCTTGTGTTTTTGATAACACCATTCAATTATTCCAATTGATACCTTGATTATTTAATGACCACTAATTTTTTTACATATTGTTTACCTGCTATTCCAACTTTAACTATAAAGGTACCTGGCCTTAAGTCTGATGTTAAAAGTGATAATTGTTTACCCTCTAAACGAACTGTTCTTTTCAAAAGCAATTTGCTACTCAGATCTGTAACATTTATTACGACGTTTCCATTTATTGAGTTGGCAAAACATATTTGAGTAATATTTTTTGCCGGATTCGGAAAAATGACCATTTCATTTTTTCTGACCGGTAGTTTTATTTCCACAATATGGCTAAAGGTAAAAGACCCATCTTTATTTATCATTTTTAGGCGATAAAAAACACGACTTCCTAAAGGCATAAAACTGTTATCAACGAATGAATATGCCTTTAAATTTCTTGCAATTTGACTTCCTATCGTGCTATACTCTTTTCCATCAGCACTTCTTTCAATTTCATAACGACTGAAGTTAAATTCATTTGCAATTTTCCAGCTGAGGTTTATTTTTTGGTTAATATAAGTGCCGACAAATGAAATCAATTTTACCGGTACGATTGAATTGCAAACAATTGAATCTGTAAGGGTAAGATTTTGAGGTAAAAAGGTAACATTCGATAGCGTACCTGTAGTATTTACGGCGGTTAAAAATAGTGGAGATGGCGTTAATGTATATGCTGATTTAGAGGCTGTATCCGTTTGTGTTTTACAGTCAGACGATCCATTGATATCTGCTTTCATTAACCAAATCCTATTGCTGCTACTACTACTAATCCAATAGCCTCTGTTGGCTATTCCTGAAGTTGAAAATAAATTAGCCGAAAGCGAATCTCGGTATGATTTAATGCCAAGCGTATTTCCAAAAGTATCAATCAAAACAGATTTCAATATGCCATTTTTATACGAAACTAGGCCAAACGTATTGTCGTTTATTTTGCACATGCGTGGTTGCGATAGTACAAAAGAATGAGACCAATTTATGTTTCCAGCAGGATTGAAGCTTACAACTTTAGTCTCATCTAAATTGGTTAATGTATTCAAGATAACACTACCACCTGATGTAGTGGAAAGGTTTAATAAAGTATTCGGGGGACCAACATTAAACTTTTGCCATAAGATGGTACCTAATGTATCCGTTTTTATTAGAAAAGGCGTAAATGACTCGTTATCAAAACCCCCAATGTACAGCGATCCATTGCTATATGCGATTGCGCTAGGAATAATATAACTCGAGGACGGCTTGTCGTAACTTTTTTGCCATAGAAGCGTGCCATCCGGACTAATTTTTTTTAAGTACATAGTATCCTGACTATAATGTGCAAAAAAGATAGAACCATCAGGCATGGCATATACAGGTGGAGGAACAGGAAAAACTACAAGCGCATTGAAAGTTTTTGACCAACTGATATTTCCTGCACTATTCACTTTTATTAGTTGGAGGCTATTCTTAAACAATGTGTCAAGTAATGCCAAAACAACACTGCCATCGCTTGTAGAAGTCATAGAAGCAGGTGAGTATAAAACCCCAGTTGGTTGATATGTTTTAGACCATACAGCATTTCCTGAACTGTCAGATTTTACAAAAGAAAGTGAAGTACTTGTTCCATTGTTTGAATGACTTGCCATTACAGCACTGCCATCAAGTGATGTAGCCATTGCCATGTAATTGAACTGCCCGGCCTGTGTAAACAGCTTATGGAAATTGTTTTGGGAGTTAGCGACAATAAATACAAAAGTCGAAATGAAATAAGCAGTTAGTTGTTTCATGATGGTAGAATGATAAAAATAATATCAATAATGGGTGTAAATTAATAAGAAAAGATACAGCTAGCTAAAAAGTTTATATGGATATGAATTATTACGTTTGGGTGCATATCTCACTATTTGATGGTTTTGGATTTACTTTGGAATAATATTATAACAGAAGAAAAAGATATTTTAATCAATAAAGTTGATGGCAATAAGAGATATGATTATAAAAACGCCTGAAAGCGCAATCATAAAAAAGTAGTCGGCAGCGGATTCTAGTTTTCGAGACACATTATCATTTTTTGTTTTTATTGAAATGAATGACAGAAGACAAGATCCAGTTAATAACAAGGCAATCACGGATGTAAACTCATCTATAATACTGGTTTCAGATTTATTGCCAACTTGAAAAGACGTAATAACAATCAGGCAAAATCCCAAAAGGGTAGCTGCTGTATTAAGGATGTGTTGGGAAGTATTATTTGACATTGTTGCAAGTTATGATTTTTGATTTTTTATCGTTAGTAATGTTGGTTGTTATAAATACTGAAACAATTGCAACCTATCATCTATTTTTTTGTTGCTAGAACAATATGTTCAAATCATTTTTCTTGCTTAAATTCAACAAAGGTTATTTTTGCTTTTAGCAATGATTTTTATATAGAATGTAATCGTTTAATTTGTGAACATTTTAAGCCAAAACAACAAAAATACAATTGGTTAATATTTACGATATTTTATTGGTCGAAGACAACCCGAATGATGAAGCATTTATCAAACAGATATTTGCATCCAGTAAGTACAGCACAGCCAAAATAAGTGTGGCAAAAAATCTGGAACAAGTAGAGCAATACCGAAATAAAAAGTTCGATCTTTTATTAGTTGACTTTTGGCTTCCTGATAGTCAGGGTTTAGAAACTATCAAATCTGTTAGAAGCATATTCAAAAGTGAGGTACTCGTAATTTTGACAAACACTGAGAATGATTATATAGCTATTGACCTACTTAAAGAGCGTGCATTCAATTACATCAGTAAAACGGAACTTTCAGTCAAATCTTTAGGATCTGCCATCCGTTTTTCATTCGAAAGAAATCAAATAATAAACGAATTACAGAATGCGAAAAAGGATCTCCAGCTAAGCGAATCATTGTATCGGAATTTGTTTGAGAATATGCTCAATGGCTTTGCATTGTTAAAAGTTGTTTTTGAAAAAAACAATGCTATAGACTGCGTGTTTATAAGCACTAATGAGCAGTATGAAATAATAACTGGTTTTGCAAAAGTAGAAGGCAAATCTATTAATGAAGTTATTGAAGATTTTCATACCTCAGATCCTGCTTTCTACCCAAATATTGATAAACTAATTCAAACCGGAAAGCCCATATCATATGAAGTAGAAATGAAGGCGTTGGATAAATGGTTATTGGTTTCCATTTACACACCCGAAGAAGGATACGTTATTAATATTATTGAAAACATTACGCAAAGGAAAAAACTTGAACAGCAACAATCGTTGCTTGCCTCAGTAGTTAATTCTACAAATGATGCCATTATAACTGAAAACCTGAGGGGGAAAATAACAAGTTGGAACAATGGTGCAGTGCAGCTTTTAGGATATACGGAATCGGAAGCAAAAGATCAATTATATACCCACTTGTTGACGGACCCTTTTTCTTACTATAAAAATGGATTAAACAAGCCAGACAATGCTAATAATAATTTCATTAGTTACGAAACTCATTGGAGTAGGAAAAACGGATCTAAAATAGAAGTGAGCATTACAATAACGCCAATAACAGATAGCAAGTCAAATATTGTAGGCATCTCAACCATAGCGCGTGATATTTCTGAGATAAAAAGTAGTCAGAAAAAGCTAGAGAAATCAAATAGAATATATGCAGTCCGTAGTCAAATCAATAAAACAATTGTACATCTTGAGAATGAGCAAATACTTTTTCAAAATACTTGCGATATTGTTGTTAAAATTGGCAGGTTTTCTCTAGCATGGATAGCGTTATTGGGCAATAGTCCTGGTAACTCAAAATTGGTTGCATCCTGTGGTGCGAATGAAAAGGATATTGAATTGCTTTCCGACTACGATTATGATGAAAATGGATCGATGCAAAAAGTGATGGAGGGTTTTGATTATTATGTAATGAATGATTTAGAAGCGGAGAAGACACTCAAGCATTATGATCATATTATAGGTAGAGGCTTCAAAAGTTTGATTACACTTCCGTTGAAAAAAGCTGGTCAAATAGTTGCTTTTTTAACCATTTCATCAAAAGAAAAGGACTATTTTGATAGTCAAGAAATAGCAATGTTAAGAGAAGTGTCTGATGATATTTCATTTGCTATGGAGCTCTTCGAAAGGGATAAAAAGCAAAAGGAAACAGAAGAAAAAGTTGTTGCAAAAGATAGACTTTTTCGAGCTATTATTGAAAAGAGTAGCGATATGAAATCCCTTACTACGAGGGAAGGTAAAATAATCTACGGTAGTCCTTCTATAAAAGAAAAGCTCGGCTATAACGAAGATGAGTTTGAAAGTATTTCAGCTTTTGATTTTATGCATCCAAATGATATTCCACCTTACTTAGAAAAACGTGGGACAGTTTTGCAAAAGGCAGGCAATTCGTTTCAAATGGAAATTAGGCTTAGGCACAAAATGGGTCATTGGGTTTGGGTCGAAAGTGTAGTAACCAATCAACTCGATGAATTGGGGATTAATGCTATTGTTGTAAATTTTAGAGATATTACTGATAGAAAATTAGCTGAACAGCAACGGGAATTTGATCAAAACAACTTGTTTGCTTTGATTAACAACACACATGACATGATGTGGAGTGTGGATACCGAATTTAAATTGATTAATTGCAATCAAAAATTCTCCAGACTAATAAAAGCAATTTCGGGCTCTAATATTCACAAAGGAGATGATGTTAGGGATATAGGATTTTCTAAAGAACGTCAGGAAAACTATACCGTTTTTTTAAATAGAGCATTTGCCGGTGAGAACTTTACTGAAACAGAATTTGTGAAAGGAGTAAGAGATTTATGGTTTCAGGTATCTTACCATCCTATAAGAAATGGTGGTCAGGTGGTGGGGTCAGCCTGTCATAGCCGCAACATAACTGCTATGAAAAAAGCGGAGCTGAAACTTGTCAAAAGCGAAGCATTTGGTAAAGAAATAATCAACTCCCTTAGTTCTCAAATTGCTGTAGTTGACTTCTCTGGGAAAATCGTAGCAGTAAACGACTCCTGGAATCGTTTTGCTTTGGCAAATGGAGGGCAATCAATAAGCAACAATGTTCATGATTATAACTACCTGAATGTTTGTAAGAAGGCGGCAGCTGAGGGCGACCAAATGGCTGCTGATATGTTGACTGGTATAAATAGTGTGATTGACAAAAGTATCACCTCATTTTATTTTGAATACCCAATTGAGGTGCCTTCTGAAAGTCTTTGGTATTCTATGCTTGTCAAGCGTTTTGATAACCATGAGCCATTGCTTGTTATATCTCATCAAAATATCTCTGAGCGCAAGAAAGCTGAACTAAATCATCTTAACAGTGAAGCTCGATTAAAAGAGGCAGAAAAAGTGGCATTGGTTGGTAGTTGGGAGGTAAATTTAAAAAGCAATACCCACGTGTGGTCAGAAGGGTTTAGTGCTATTTTTGGATATAATAAAAATGTCATTGCATCGCAGGATGCATTTATGGCAACCATTCATCCTGAAGATGTTGGGTTGGTCATATACCACATTAGCTTGGCATATGAGCAATTTACGAACGGTACCATTCTGTTCAAATTTATTAAGAAGGATACAAATGAAATAAGATATTGCTATTTCGAATATCGATTCGAATTTGATAAGGAAAACAATCCAATCAGGTTGTTTGGTATTGCTAAAGATATAACGGAACAACGATTAGCAGAAAAGGAAAAAGAAAATATTTTAAAAGAAATTATTAAGCAAAATAAGGATCTTGAACAATTTGCTTTCATTATTTCGCACAATCTTAGGTTGCCGGTTGCCAACATTATTGGGATAGCAGATATTTTAAAGCATGATACGTTAGCAGAAGAAGAACGAGATGATTTTTTTGCCGAATTGATCAACTCTGTAAAAAAGTTGGATGAAGTAGTGAGCGATCTTAACAACGTACTGAAAGCTAAACAGGATATCACATCAAGAAAGGAGCATTTTACTTTATCTTATATTGTTGACAGCATCAAGAATAGTATAAAAAATACCATAGATCAAGAACAAGCAAATATTGTAACCGATTTTTCTGAGTTTGATTCTGTATGTTCTATAAAAAGCTATATGTATTCTGTATTTTTCAACCTCATTAGCAATAGTATAAAGTATAGACAAAAAGAAATTCCACTAGTTATTGAAATAAGGACTATTGTTACAGCTAATTCGGTATTCCTTTCTTTTAAAGATAATGGGTCCGGAATAGATCTTAAAAAGAATAAGGACCAGATTTTTGGATTGTATAAACGTTTTCACAGCAATATTGAAGGCAAAGGCATGGGCCTATTTATGGTAAAAACACAAGTGGAGTCAATGGGAGGAAAAATAAATTTAAAAAGTGTGGTGAATGAAGGGACAGAGTTTATTATTGAGTTTGACAAATCTCAATTAGTATAACTAAAAAGATATTTATTTATGGAAAAGTTTATTCTAGTGGATGATGACTCTATCAATAATAAATTGTGTACCTATATTATAAAAAAGGTGTTTGGCAATAGTGAGATAAAATGCTTTGAATTTCCTGCAGAGGGGCTTCAATTTATTAAATCTGCTTATGGCAATCTTGATGTAAGTGAGCGAACTATTCTCTTCTTAGACATCAATATGCCTGAAATAAACGGGT
>JANMZN010000498.1:0-2321 GCA_031383285.1 Segetibacter sp. | reverse complement strand
TATGTTGTAAGCAATTCGCTGTTGCCATCTGTCGGCCTGAGCATGTATCCCTGATCCAAATGCCATGAAAATAATCGCTATCAAAAATCTGTTCATAATAAATTTACGCCTGTTTTAGTTAATTAATTTCTAATCACTTTGGTTGGATAATGATTCAGGTTGTGTTTTTGATTTTGAATGATGACAACCTTCTACCACAATCACAATTTCGCCCTTTACATTTTTTTGGTTGAAGTATTCGCACACTTCCTGAAGGGTTCCTCTTTTTGTTTCTTCAAACATTTTGGTCAGTTCGCGGCTAACGCTGCATTGCCTTTCAGCGCCAAACCATGTTATAAAATCCTGCAAGGTTTTCACAAGCCTCATTGGGCTTTCATAAAAAACCATGGTCCGTTCTTCCAATGCCAATTGTTTCATCATGGTCTGCCTGCCTTTCTTTAATGGTAAGAAGCCTTCGAAAGTAAATCGGGTTATCGGTAATCCACTATTGACCAACGCAGGTACGAAGGCTGTAGCGCCAGGCAAGGTTTCAACCCGAATATTGTTTTTTGCACATTCCCTTACCAGTAAATAGGCAGGATCTGAAATGCCCGGAGTGCCGGCATCTGTTATGAGTGCAAAGGTTTTACCGGTCAATAATTGGTCGGCTATATGCTGGACAATTTTATGTTCATTGTGTTGGTGATAAGGCGAAATAGGTTTAGATATATGGTAATGCTGTAGCAATTTGCCCGATGTTCGGGTATCTTCTGCCAATATCACATCCACGGTTTTGAGTACCTCCAATGACCGTAGGGTTATGTCTTGAAGATTTCCAAGTGGTGTAGGTACAATATAAAGCATGGTTCAAAGTAAAGATTTGCAACGCAAAAATGAACTGTAATTTTTTATTTATAACAGTTGGTTTGGTATTTCTATAATGATCAGCATGAATTTAATCTCATTAAATGGTCAATTTTCTTATTAAAATAATAACGGGTTTGTTTTTTTTTATTAATTTTTTTATTAATTTTATTATGAATTTTTAATTTGCATGAAAAAATTTGTACTACTAATCATTGCATTTGTTTGTTTTCAAACCTCAATGGCTCAATGTAATAATGTAAGAGACCTGAAAGTGTCTTTCGAGACAAATAACCCATCTTCTCCCAAAGCTGTTTTTACCTGGAGAGTTCCTTTATCGGGAATAGAACCTGGTAGGTACCAATGGGAAGCTCGAAGCACCGGCCTTCCATTATCTGGTAGTACAGGATTATATTATAGTGGTAACGATACGGCATTAAGTGCAAAGTTTGTCTTTACTATCGGCTTCACTTACACTTTCTATGTTAGGAGCTATTGTGGAGGAGGCGTATATAGTGCTTGGGAAAGTTTGAAAGTAACACAATGTGCTTTCGATCCTCCAATTTTATTTGATTTTAGTAGTGGCTTACCTCCCTGTAGTGAGGTGAAATTAAATCAGCCATATAATATAGCTGCAGTAAATTGGGGAGTGAGGCAGTATAATGGAAACAGCAAGTTATACTTTTGTACAGTTTGCGACCCATCTGATGCAACATTTATTACGCCAATTATCAACTTCAAAAAGGATACAACCTACACCATATCTTATTACTGGAATGGTAATTCTCAAGACCGATATGTAGCTACTTTTTTTGGAATTATTCCAACTTTTGGATCGGGTACTATGGAAATGGAATTTACGCCTACTTATAATCAACAAACTCCCATTTCATTCACTGTTTCTAGTACAACTTTTGGAGGCGGATGTTTATATATAGATGATATAGCAGTAAATAAAACAGCTTGTGGAAGACCTCAAAATATTAAGCTCGAAAATATTAAAACAAATGGGGTTACTATCAGGTGGCAATTACCATCTGTAGGGACTATTACCAACTATGATGTAAAGATTTTAGAGCAAAGTACAGGAATTGCTGTTTTTTCAAAAATTGGCATAGCTGATACATTTGTAATTGCAATAGGCCTTTTACCTGAGACCAATTACAGAATAGCATTGTCTACTACCTGCTCTCAAGGACAAAGTATTGTAAATAGCGCTTTATTTACTACTCGTTGCGCTGCCACTAATTTGCCTTACATACAAAATTTCGAATCATCTACTGTGCCTGCTTCACCTTCCTGCACATCGATTGAAAATATTGGCAATCCTAATGGTTGGGCTACTGATGCTCCTTTTAGTTTACCGGGATTTTCCGGAAAAGTTTTGAAATATGCAGGCAGTAATAATGGCAATTCATGGTTTTTTACCCGAGGTTTACAACTGCAGGCAGGAAAAACCTACAGGCTTGCATTCAAGT
>JANMZN010000494.1:0-3694 GCA_031383285.1 Segetibacter sp. | reverse complement strand
CTGGGAATGGCTTAAAGATGTCCTCACCCGATTACCAGACCACCCCATCAACAGAATCAAAGAACTGCTACCGCATAACTGGAAGCCCCAGAAGTAGGGGATTTTTAACTAAAACAATATGTACTTAGATGAAGGGATACTCAGCTAAACCATAAAAAAAAATTACTTTTTTTCTTGGTCATTTACACAGTTCAAGTTAGTGGCAGTTTATTACATCAATTTTTGTTTAACCTTCATAACAAACTCTCTGTATGATAACTTGACTTTTTCACCTTGCTGATAAAGACTTTCTTGTAATTTATGAATTCGCTTATCTGATTCAGGCCAAGTTTCATTATGAAAGGGGTCTTTGTGAGGGCTATATGTTTGAATTTGTTTATAGTCAAATTCTTCCTCCTCTGTAAGTGTCTCCCCATTTCCTTTCATTGAAATGTACCTTAAATATTCTGGACTAGATTTATCATTAAAATGAAAGTATGTCACAACAATGTTATCAAAATCGTTAAGTTCTGTTAAGAAAATTTTCATCAAAGAATCCAACTCGTTGTCAAGAAATATATTAATTGAAAATTTGTAAAATTCTTGTAGGTTGTCCCAATGGTCAAGATAGAGCTGATTTATATGCAAACTGTTAATACAGAGAGAGAGGCTGTCAAGTAATGTTACCTCACTACATATTTTGCCTATTTGCTTGAAAATATTTAAGTCGTGAGATTTATTTGAATCTTTGAGTTGGTCTTCAACTATAGTGTCGTAATTGTTTATTATAAACTCAATCGCTCTCTTCAAATGTGAAACTAAATCGTCCTTGAAATTATTCTTTGAACTTTGGAAAGATGTAATTCGGTGTCCTCTTATATCGAAAGGCAAATCTTCAAGTTTCGAAAATTTGGTATCATTTATACATATAATTTTTTCCCATCCAAGTAAATTTACTGCATAGCCAAGTTCTATTAAAACATTTGGATTTGGAGTTAATCTATAATTCAAAAGTCGGCTTAAATTAGTTCTATTAACTATTGTTACATCACAAATAAAGATGTCACAACTTTTGATTTTTTGAAAAATAGTATTTGCAATTTCAGGGCTGCCACTTTTATTCGCTGTGTCTCTGTCTATATTAATTTCTAAGGCAATGTCCTTATGCTCTTTCTTTTTAATTTCCTTAATTGTTTTTTCAAGACAGGTATGGATAAGGTTTCTATTTCGCCTTATATCTGATTGCCAAGAATAGAAAACAGTGAAGTCATTTTTCATTTGTAGAATGTCTGTTCAAATTGCCACTAACGGTTTGCGGGTCTAAGAAGTTGGGGATTTCGGAACACAAAACTGTCGATACACCACAAAAGTTGATGCGAGGTAGAATGTTCAATTAACCACTGAACCGCCAATTTCTTAAACCCGCTGTTACCGGATGCCCTTCTGTCTGTCCGAAGAGTTGTCGTGTCAAGTTTGCATCCACTTTGTCCAAGGCGATTTACATTCAAGACGGTGTTGGTTCGTGTTAGCACTGTGCGTTTGGGTTTTTAATTTTTTTTGTGGGTGGGAGAAATTTTTTAATTCAATTTTTCTCTTGGGTGGCAAAAAAAACTCTCTCTCAAAAACTTTGGCCTTGCATTGCCTTGTGCGGTTTTTAAGAGTTCATGTTATGTGCTGGCGATAAATTTAAGATACCCGGATTACGCTTGGAGACTCCGAATTTTTTAATAAATCCAGGAATTTTGGAATTAAGTTGATATAAGTCTCTTGTCTATTATTTTACCCCGCAAAGTATAGCAAGAATAAATGTAATTGCTTTTAGGTTTTGTTGATATGGGAGATTTCGATCTGCCGTGACAAAGACTTCAAAATTATTTTCAATAACTAGCCGTAATAATTCTCCGTTTTTCTTGCCTAACCAATTCATGTCTCTTACAGTTAGAACTTCATGTTCTGTTCCAAAAAAATCAGAAAGTCTTGTGGGTAAACTTTCATCAAGCAAAATTTTCATGAAGAACTTTTTCAGAAGTTAGAGATGTTTTTGCCATTTCTAAAACACTAATTGCAGCAGTTTTTGTAACTGATGGAAAGTCTGCAAGAAACATTTCAAGATCGTCACCGCCTTCCAAATAATCAAATATGGTTTGAATAGGAACTCGTGTCCCGGCAAAAACAGGGGCACCACTCATAATTTCAGGGTCAATACTTATT
The DNA here is from genome assembly GCA_031383285.1 of Segetibacter sp. Classification (GTDB taxonomy): domain Bacteria; phylum Bacteroidota; class Bacteroidia; order Chitinophagales; family Chitinophagaceae; genus Segetibacter. Next base: position 1,504 of record JANMZN010000494.1, on the reverse strand, counting down.
TGTCCGTAAAACATAACTTCAAATTTTAATAAAGTTACCGTTTTTTTTTGAACGCTCTATATTTGGAACTCAACGGCAGCTAGCACACAACTTGCTTATACCACATATAAAACTTCGCTTATCCGCCCAATATCATGTGGCTTGGCGATATTTCATTTCGCATTGGTGGTTTTATCATTGTCATAAAATCCTTCCCTCTTTACCAACCGCGATCAGGTTTATAGTTCCCAAACGAACTGAGTGCAAATTAGACTAGTCTTTTGAATAAAAAAATCAGGATTTTACCTGAGTTTGGTCAGGTAAAAACCTGAGTCGTGGTTTGGAGAAAAAGTGTTATAAAGCGGGAGTTTGGTATATGCGGGGAAAGCTTGTGAGCCCTTTGTTTATGATTTGAAATCACAAGCACATAATGATACGATTTGATACGCTTAGATTTGAATATGATCCGAAAAGTGTAACCTTTATGGAAATCAAATAGCTAAATCCTATTTTACACCGCCTTTTTTATGCTTCAACATTTTCCAAAGTTGGATAATGGCGGTAAGGGAAAAGATACCGCCGATGATGTAGTTGAGGACATTTTGATTGGCATTTAGTTTACTAACCATGAGCTGACCACCATAAATAAAAATACAGGTGCCGATGAATGTGCCGATTCCAATACCTAAAGTATAAACATTGTAATGGTCATTTCTTGGCAACAATATTTTTTTTGCAAACAGTACGGTACTCCACCCAAACCAAAAAGGTATCTGTACCGGATTGAGTGCACTCATGACCACACCCAATAAAAACCTCGGTAGCCCATTGGACAACACAATATTTTTTGATGCTCCCCCACCCTTTGCAGCTGCAACAAAAGAGAACACTGCCAATGCTACGATAATGGTTAAGGTTATCCATTCCAACATCCGCAACACTTTTTCCTGCTTCCTGATTTTATCCATTGCCACGAGTGAAATGCGTACATAGATGATTTCAACCAACAAGATTCCGATTGCAAAGCTTATAGCGGGACCTTTGCCATCGGCTATAGATATTTGCATTGCAGCTATGTTGAGCGTACCCAATGGCAACGACCCAATAAAACTAACCATCATTCCTACAAAAAAAATACGGACATAGCGCAACATGAATAAGCTTTTGGGGAACTAGTCAAATATAGATCAAACACTACTAGATCGTTGCAACTTTCTTACCATAGCCTTTAACCGTGATGTTGAATTTTTCGCCACACCGGCAATTGAGGTCATAGGTTCTACGGGGAATAGGAAATGAAAAGTTGTAATCGTAACCGCCTATGTTGGGAACAGCAGTAAATGAAAAAGTTACCGTTTGGGTAATGTTTTTTACAGTCAGAGAACCTTTAAACAAATATTCATTTTCGCTTGGCAATTTCTCTATGATGTCAGAAGTTAGTTGGATAGTGGGATAATTGGCAGGATCGAGGCAATCTTTCTTAGTTAAATCCGGCCCGATAAAATGATCGTTGTGCAGTGCAGTA
>JANMZN010000445.1:0-14063 GCA_031383285.1 Segetibacter sp. | reverse complement strand
AGTTTCTTTATTAGAAGAAGGCCAAGATATTTCTGACAAACGATCTAAAACAGAATTCCATACACTCATTATTTGGGGTCTATAAAAATAGACAGAAACCATACAAATGATAACAATGACTATAAAAATAATTGTCTCTATAGATTTCTTTGATAGACTATTTTTTTTCTTATCAGATTGTATTTTAATACTTGGTTGTAAATTATCATTCTGGGTAACTGGACTCACAAATCCTTGCATCGGAATAACAATTCGGAAAGCTTCATTAATATCAACCTCAGTCCACCCACCTTCGACTGATAATGATTTATGAATATCTTCACGTGTGCGACCCTTAGCAAATTCATTTTTTATATATTCTAAAACTTCAGGTGTAATCATAGATTTATTATACCAAGATATAAGAGGTAAAGACAAGTTTACTTACTTGGACATGCAGTACTAGATGGCAAAGTCGCTGTTTCTTTACTTGCACCAGTTGAATCTACACACCAATTTCTAGTATCTCCTGGGAATTTTACCGCTATTGCGTATACTTCTTTCCTCGCATTACAAACAAATCCAGTCCCTCCTGATTTTTCAATAGCGACACGAGCATCTTTTAATTCTTGTGAGGCACAAAATCCTGCATAACCGTTTGGATAATGAGCATCCCAAAAAAGTTCTGCATAAGCACGAAGGCTAGACATACTGGCTTTTATGCTTGCCTCATTTCCTTTTTGTCGAGCATTACTAATACCATCTACCATAAATGTTTCAATAAAATTTTCAGCATTTACAGGCTTCATTAAATTGAAATTTTTATTATAATTCATTAAATCTAGGCGAACATGTTCAGATATATCTGGCATCACATCATCCGCTTTAATTTTAAATGAAAAGTCCTCACCATGGAAATATCCGTCTGATCCAACAAAAACCTTCATGTTCTGATCATCCAGCGTCTTTAGTGAATAGCCAAAATCAGTCTCATCTAATATTTCATCTGTATTAAGATTTACGAACCAGTCAGGGAAAATAACTTTCAAGTCTTGGAGAAACTCCTTCAAAGCTGGAATATATCTATCTTTATTAAATTTTATATACAGAGCAGTAACCTTCTCACTACCAGACATTTCATTCTTTCGATCAATAATACTTACAACTCCACTTTGATCTATATATTTTAATAGTGCTACTTTAATTTTTGCATAATCCTCATCACTTAAATTGAATTCAAAAGGATTCATTTCACCAAAATCTTTTCCTTCTCTCAGTGTTGCATTTTTAAATCCTATCAAAAATCCATTTTTAAATAAATCTATTTCGGTTTTATTAAAAACAAACCATTTATTTAGATACTTTGACAGAGGTATACCTTGTGAGCTCGCGTATGTATCGGCAATCACTGGAACTTTATTTATCTTTAAATACACTGAATCTGAAAAAACATAATATTCTAACTCTATTACCAATGGATCCTTACCCAACATGGCTCCGATTTGTGATCCACTTGGATCATCAATTTTTAATACTAGGTTCAATTTACCGTATGATCCAAAATTATTATTCACTGTTGCGTCCAAAATACCATCCCAAGACATGGAAAAGCCGACCCCAGCAGGAAGTGCACCTTCCATACTTTTTACTCCTGTTTTTTGATCTAGGCTAGTAAGATCTGCATCAATATCCGCAGAAACAGAAAATTCTACACTTTTTATTTTAGAATCCCTTATAGCATCCAGCGTGTTTACTAACACTTTTCCAAGTGTAATTTGGCTTCGTTGATGATATGCATAATATGCATAACCTGCTACCCCACCAGCGATAAGTAAGACCACCAAGATTGCAATAATAGGAATTATTTTTTTACTTTTATGCTGAACTACTGGATTAGGAGAGATTGTTTGCTGGGTTTGTGTCGCATTAGATGTAATTTCAGAAATTGGAGTAGAATCTGGGTTAGAATACGGAATAGGTGCAGGTGATGTGAAAGGTCCGATTGCAGTAAAAGCTTCATTGAGATCCGTATCCGTCCAACCCTGAGATTTCAAATTATTAAAAATAACTTCCTTAGTAATATTTATTGATAATTGTTGCTTTATATAGCTAATTAATTCATTATTTATCATAATGATTATTATACATCAACACTATAAAAAATCACAATAAAAACTAAGATTGTTTATTTTTAGATTGTCTTTCTTCTATCCAGACGAGAAGTGGTGAAGCAAAGAAAAGAGATGAATATATACCAAAGAAAAGACCAATAGTCAAAATAAGTGCAAAATTCTTTGTTGTTTCAGGACCAAATAAATACAGAGGAACAAGTACGAATATGATCGTAAGAGTAATATTGATAGAACGGACAATGGTCTGACTAGTACTTATCCCCACAGTTTTAGCAAAATCCTTTTTTTCGTCTTTATCATCTGATCTTAGATTTTCACGAATTCTATCAAAAACCACAATTTTATCATGAACAGATAGGCCGAGAATAGTCAGTAATGCTAAAACAAAAAGTGTATCAACTTCTGCACCACTATAATGAGCTATCAGGGCAAAAATGCCTGTTGGAATAACAATATCATGCAGGAGAGTAATAACTGTGATAACCCCATATTTCCAAGACGATACTGGTTTTGAAACATGACGAAAAGCATAAGTAATGAAAAGAATTATAGCGAATATAACCATAATAATCGAAATTATCGCTTTTCTTTTTAATTCATTACCCACTGATGGACCGACAGAAGTGAAACCTTTTTCTATAACAGGATATTTATCACCTAAAGAAATAGTATCAGATAGCTTACTATGCTCTTCGTCGCTCAAATCGCGAGTTTTAATGAAATAACCATTTTCTCCAGTGGGCTGAACAATAACAGATCCGAAGTTCGTGGAACTTATAGATTCTATTGTGTTTACAAGCTCTGCCTGAGAAGGACGTGAATCTTTATACTCAACCTCAAGAAGTGCACCTCCTTTAAAATCGATGCCTGCCTTTAAACCAAAAGTAAAAATAAATACCAAAGAAATAACCATCAAGGTGATTGAAAGAATTAAGAATATTTTTTTGTATTTTATTATAAACATTGATTTTGCGTAAATCACGTCGCGTAAGTCCTATAAACGCGACGCTTTTTATTATTTTGATAATCCCGAACTAAATAAAAATCTGGTAAATTTATTACTATTCTTTATACCGAGTGCAAAAAGGAAAATCCTAGATACAGTAATAGCAGAGAACATTGAAACAAGCACACCTAGACCAAAAGTGAGTGCAAAGCCTTTTATGAGTGGAGTACCGAGCCAAAACAAAATAATAGAAGTTATAATACTTGAAGTATTCGAATCTCGCACAGATGTCCAAGCTCTTTTGAACCCTGCATGAATACCATCATGGATACTATGCCCATTTTTTATTTCCTCTTTCATTCTCTCGAATATAAGCACATTGGCATCAACTGCCATTCCGAGAGAAATGATGAATCCCCCGATTCCCGCAGCCGTCAAAGTCACAGGTAGAAGTTTGAAAATTGCTAACAATATAGCAGTGTAGAAACAAAGGGCAAATACGGCTATAAGGCCTGGAAGTCTATACCAGAAAATCAAAAAAAGTGCGACCAATATAAATCCTATGACAGCGGCCTTTACTCCTGCCTTAACTGCAGACTCACCGAGAGTAGCACCGATAGTTTGAGTAGAAAGTAAAGATATAGGAACAGGTAAAGCACCAGAGTTTAGTCTTCCTACCAACATTTTCGCTTCGTTCGGAGTAAAACCACCAGATATTACAGCAGTTCCATTTGGTATTTCTTCACGAACTACTGGAGTAGATATCGGTGCACCGTCTAGAAAAATAGCAACTGTCTTTCCTATGTTGTTTTTTGTAATTTCGGCAAAAAGTTTAGTTCCAGTTTCATCGAACTGAAGATCAACTCGCGGTTCACGAGTAGTCGGGTCGAATACTAAAATAGCTTTCTCTAAATAACGGCCAGTGAGTTCTGTTGAAACATATTGGGAATTCAAGTCAATTTCTGGTAAAACAATCTTACCGTCTTTATCAATCTTTGCTTCTATTGGTTTTAATTTATCTTCTTTGGATGCCTCAATCTTGAATTCTAAAACTGGAGTTTGTCCTATCATTTGAATCGCTTGTTTCACATCAGTAACTCCAGGAAGATCGACTATCAAGCGCTCGCCACTCCCTGATATAAGGCCAGCATGTTCGACTTGAACCACTGGCTCAGAAACTCCAAAAAGATTTACTCGACGTTCGATAACATCACGAAGCGCGTCCATAGAACTTTTGACTTCATTTGAAGGTACGGCACTAACATCAGCTTGATACACAAGATGGCTTCCGCCAGAAAGATCGAGACCGAGTTTAAATGGAAACTTGGCGAGACCGGTAGGTTTCGTCTCCTGAGGTAATTTTTTAGAAGCAATTTCTAATTTGTAAATTTGATAAGCAATTTCTGATTTGTAAACAAAAAAGGCGACACCAAAACCTAAAACAAGTATTATTAAGGCTGAAATTATTCTTTTTCTCATAAAGATAGCAATATTCTATACATTTTTTACAAAATAAGCAACCATTTCATAATTAGTTTTTATGATACGTAACAAAAATATAAAAGCATGATAACATGACTCATATGGAACATTTAATAAATTTAATAAACTCAACTGGGCATTTTGGCTATGTTATCCTTTTTCTAATAATCTTTTTAGAATCATTCCCAATAGCGTTTTTTTTACCAGGAGAGAGTTTACTATTTACTGTCGGTTTCCTCGCATCTCAAGGATATTTTGACCCGACGATTTTGATCGTACTTCTTTTTATTGCAAGTGTACTCGGATACATACTTTCATATCAAATAGGTGAAAAAATACGTGAATTCATTTTAAAAAGTAATGACAAATATTGGTTTAAAAAGAAACACATCGAAAAAACACAAGAATTCTATAAAAAATACGGGGCGAAAACTGTAATCATCGGTAGATTCATTCCAATAGTTAGATCTTTTAGTTCAACCCTAGCTGGAACAGTAGACATGAATTACAGAAAGTTTCTAAAGTACACTGTAGTAGGTGGATTCATTTGGGTAGGAGGATTTATAAGTGCGGGTTTTCATCTTGGGAAATTAATTCCAAACAGTGAAAGACTACTGACCCCTATTGTTCTAGTTATTATTTGTTTTTCTGTTGTACCTATTATTGTAGAATATCTGATGGAGAAAAAAAGAAATAAAGCCTCCGAAAATAAAACCCCCGAGAATATCTAGTGGAAAATGGACTCCCCCTATAATTCGTGCAATTCCTATTAGGACAGCAAATAAAATAAAGAGGAATCCAGCTTTTTTATGTAATAGATAGACCGAGATAGCCAATGCCATAAAAAATGTGGCATGCCCAGACGGAAAAGCATACCCTGTCTCAGGGAAAAGAGATTGCACACCAGCAAGTGCATCAAATGGTCTAGGTAGGGCAAATAAAGACTTTAGAAAAAAAGCTAAAATCCATGCAGTAATACCTGAAAAGAACACTTTCACTAATTCCGTTTTCTTTTCTAGTAAAACTTTCATAGGCTCTTCTGCTTTCAAAACTTCATGGTGCATCACTATAAATACCAGAGCTAGAAACACAACCACAATTGGAAAATACACAGCAAAAAAAATAACCAGATTATCAAAAAAAGCTGACTGATGGGCTAGATTATAAAAAAATAAAAAAATTGTGTTATTCATTTTAATTTTGCGAAATCATGTCGTGTAAGACCATTAAATTCGACGCTTGGCTACTGTTAATACATTATTAAGAAGCATTGCCACAGTCACCGGACCAACTCCTCCAGGAACAGGAGACACATAACCTGCAACACTTTTTACTGACTCTAAATCGACGTCTCCGACTATGCCTCCACTTGATTCAGAAGTACCAGCATCAATCAAAACTACTCCCTGTTTTATCATATCACCTGTTAAATATTTGCCGTGCCCCATACCTGAAATTACAACATCAGCTTCTTTTATTATTTTTTCTTTATTTTCTGTTTTACTTCGCACAAGCACTGGAGATATATTCCTAAAATTAAGTAATGCAGCAACGGGCTTGCCTACCAACATACCTTGCCCAAGTACAGCTATATTTTTATCTTTAAGATCAAGCCCCACAGAATCTAGTAACGACATACAAGACAGTGCTGTAGGAAATCCTATACTAATATCTCCACTATAAAATCTATCACTCGCTACTTTTCCCAGACAATCCACGTCGAGTTTTGGATCAATGCTATCAAATACAGATTGTTTATCGATATGCTCTGGTAATGGAAGTTGGACGATTATTCCACACATATCTGGAATTTGATTTAAGATTTGTATTTGTTTTACAAGTTCATCAGTAGTTATAGACTCGAGAAAGTCTGCACTATGAAATTTAATGCCCACAGACTCCGCCGTTTTTGCTTTCATCTTTACATATTGCATCGATCCAGGATCATTCCCCACCAAAACATCACAAAAAATTGGCACAAAAGATAATAATGCAACTTCTTTTTTTATTTTAGACAATATTTCTTCTCTTAATTTTCTTCCATCAATTATATTCATATAATATGTTATGCTCCTAAAAATTCATTTTTTGTATCATCCCTGTGGACACTTCGTGCGTATTTTTTCATACTCATCAAAATTCCCAAACCTGCAAACTCTATCAAAAGATGTGAACCACCATAACTCATAAATGGCAGTGGAATACCAGTAACCGGTAAAAGACCTAAATTCATACCGATGTTTATGAGTATATGACTCATGAAGAAAATAGCAATCCCCATACTAAAAAATATTTCAAAATTAGTCGCGCCAAGCGTGGCATAGAAAAGAATTCTCCAAATAACTAGCCCGTATAAGATAAGAATAAGACAAGAACCGATAAAACCCCACTCTTCTGCATATGCAGCAAAAATAAAGTCGGCTTGAGGTTGGGGTAGAAATTTTAATCTTGACTGAGTACCAAAACCTAAACCCTTACCTGTGATTTCACCTGAACCTACAGCAATAGTAGATTGAAAAGCATTGTATCCTGTTCCACTGATATCGGAAAGTGGATTAATAAAATTAGAAATACGAGCTTTTTGATATGGAGCAAAAACAAAAAACCAAAAAACTGTAAAAAGTAAAAACCCTGAAGCAAAAACCACAAATAAATGTGTTTTAGAAATTCCAGATACAAGGACCATACCAAGCCATATAAAAAATATAATCATCGCTGAACCAAAATCAGGTTGAAGTAATACTAAAATAAAAGGAACAAATGCATAAAAACCAGAAATAAAAATATGTTTTACATCACGTATTTCTACATGCCTGCGAGAAAAATACTTCGCCAAAATAAGGACTAATACGAGTTTCATCATATCGACCGGCTGAAAGGAAAAATAACCTAAATTAAACCAACTTTTCGAACCATGTGAAACATATCCTACAACAAAGAGTAACAAAAGAATAAAGGCATTAATCAGAAATATTGTCACAAGAACATCTGTGCGTCTCAAAAAACGAAAATCAATAAAAGAAAAAATAAAAAAAACAATAAATCCAAGAGAAACCCAGATAATTTGTTTACTAAAAAACTCGCCAGTATTTTCTAGTGGAGCGAAACTCTTCATCGTGACAAGACCGGCAGCAATGATCGGAAGTATAAAAAATATCAAAAGCCAATCTATTCTATTAACAGCTTTTTCCATCATTTCTACTTAAGTTCTGCTCCATTAATGTTATACATAGGAATTATTTCTTTTTCAATGACCTTACTAGAGAAAGGCTCAGGCCAAGTAAAACTAATATCTTTCACTTCTTCACCACGTAACTCTTCAAGATATGTACGACTCACAGAAACCGCATTACCATTTAAATCATATAAAAGAACGATGATGTCTACTTCCGGTATCGTAAAAAGAGAATTATTTTTGACTGTGGCAGTCAACAAAGGACTTGTCTCTTCATTTACAAGGCTTATATTTGATACTAAAACCTTCAGCTGATTGATCTTCTCTTGTGAGATAGTTACCCATTTTGGAACTTCTGTAAAATCAAAATATGTATATAAAGGAATTGAATTACCAATATCGATCCCCGGTTCAAATATTGCGAAACTTCCTGATGGAGGTACATAAGTACTACCTTCACGTTTACCTATGTAAATATTATTTTTATCGTAAAAACGAAATTTATAATTAATCCTATCAATCACTACATTTCTATTATGATTTTCAATATATGCCACAGCATTATATCTTCCATGAATGACTTTAAATGCACGTGACCAAAGAATAGAAAGTGGGTCGACTTGATAAATGCAAGCATTTCGACAAGCTCCACCACAATCTACACCGGTTTCATTGCCATTTTGTTTATTGTCGTAACAAGTTGGGGCTTTATTTAGAATTGGATAAATGATTAAAAAAGCAAAAAAAGAAATAGTTAAAATAAAAATAGATACATATAGAAGTTGCCTTCGTAGTGACCATGTCATGAGGATATAATAACATTAAAAATATAAAAATAAAACGAAAGCTGGGCTTGTAGCTGGTCGAAACGACCTAACACCAAGCCCAGCTGATACCATCAATGCGACGCATAGATGATGCCTCCCACGATGGCTGCAACCAACACCACCACTGTCCCCCATTCAAGAAAGGACAGTAGTCTTTCTTCTTTTTCGTTAAACGACATAATATTCCTTTCTCTTTTCATTTAAAAGTATATTACACAACCCAAAAAACCACTAACTTTTAGTGGTTCTAGAATCAAGTACTCGGTTCTGGCGACTGCCTACTTTTGCCATGAAGACTATCATCAGCTCGACAAGGCTTAACTTCTCTGTTCGGAATGGGTGAAGACGGGCTAGAGACCCGTCTGCAAGGCCGGAGCGCGACGGCGCTAGGCATGGCGAAAAGATTTTTCAATAGAAAAATACTTTTAGCGAGGTGTGGGATTAAGACCCAAGCGCAAGACTCATTGAGAATTTTTGCATAGCAAAAAGTCCAATGAGTGCTGAAAAGCGACAAGCATTTCAGAGCCGGAGGCAGGCGTGCCGAGGTGGGGTAGCGCAAATTTTCAGCAGAAAATTATGCGTGACCAGCTCCTGCAAGAAGGAGGTGTGACCTATTATATACAAAATGTAAGTATGCGTGCTATAATCTATACATGACACCAAAAAGATATAATAAAATATCAATTTGTGGTTTTTTCATAGCAATAATATCTGTTATTTTTCACATTTTGGATTTTAAATATAGAAACGAACTTTTTTATAATCTAAGTATGTTAGGTTATTCTATTGCATACCTTTTATCACTAATTTATTTAATACAATTAACCAGAAAAAAAACAGACGAGAGAGGTTTTTTTCTTTCTATGCTTGTTATTATATTTCCTATAATAATGTTTTTTTACGCAATGGGCCATATAACATATGGATAGAATATTTTAAAAATCAAGTACTCGGTGCTGGCGACTGCCTACTTTCGCTATAAAAACTATCATCAGCTCGACAAGGCTTAACTTCTCTGTTCGGAATGGGAAGAGGTGTGACCCTTGCGACGAATCACCAACACTGAAAACTTGATTACAGTGTCGTAGCAAAAAAGCTACGACGAAATATTTTTATGTGGTTTGCAAAGTTCTTAACAGGAATCGAAACATTAGTACTTCTCAGCTTAACGCATTACTGCGCTTACACTTAAAGCCTATCAACGTGATCATCTCTCACGGTTCTTAACGATTCCTAATCTTAAAGCTGGCTTCCCTCTTAGATGCTTTCAGAGGTTATCCAATCCCGACATAGCTACTGAGCAGTGCCCTTGGCAGGACAGCTCACACACCAGAGGTCAGTTCACTTCGGTCCTCTCGTACTAGAAGCAAATCTTTTCAAGAATCAACGAGTGCAGTAGATAGGAGACCAACCTGTCTCACGCATCTATCGAATAGCTTATAGCTGTTAGCTTTTGGCTTCTAGCTTTTAATACTATTCTTCCACGATTACTCGTGGGATCGGACTATACGTTCACAATTTCTTGTGGCTGGTTTGTAGTCTCTACAAAGAAAAATAAATTTTCTTCTCGGTGTTGTCCTTTCATTTTCATGAAATCGGATTTCACCGAAAACCCCAGCTTCTCTCTAAAAATATTTTAGAGCCGCCGTGATATTGCACATACATAAAGTATGGCAAAATGGTTAATTTCGATTAAAACAGTTCATTATTTAAGTTCATTAAGTTCTGAATTCCTCTGAGGGTTCAAACTGTTCATGAGCCCAGCTATAAGCTGAAAGCTATTGAACGGTCTGAACCCAGCTCGCGTACCTTTTTAATTGGCGAACAGCCAAACGCTTGGCAGCTTCTCCGCCGCCGCGCTAAGGTGAGCCGACATCGAGGTGCCGAACTCCGCCGTCGATATGAACTCTTGGGCGGAACTAGCCTGTTATCCCTAGAGTAGCTTTTATCCGTTAATCTTCCACCGCGTCTAACACGGGTGGTCGGTTCACTTAGTTCTGGTTTCCCACCTGCTTGAGATGTACCTCTTACAGTCAAGCCAGCTTGTGCCTATACACTATCGGCACGGTTTCCATTCGCGCCTAGCTGACCTTTAAACCCCTCCTTTACTTTTTAGGAGGGTACAGCCCCAGTAAAACTATCCGCCATATACTGTCTCAATACGTTTTTGCCGTATTGGTTAGAACATATCCTCAAAAAGAATGGTATTTCACTGTTGGGTAGATTACAGCCGAAACCGTAAACATCAGACCCCTCCCATCTATTCTACGCAGTCCAAAAATATGCTCAATATAAAGTTATAGTAAAGCTTCATAGGGTCTTTTCGTCTAACTGCACTTAACCGGCATCTTCACCGGTATTGTATTTTCACCGAGCTGGTCCCCGAGACAGTTCTCCAGTCATTACACCATTCGTGCGCGTCGGAACTTACCCGACAAGGAATTTCGCTCTTCTATTCCTAAGAAGGACTCTATCTTCAACCTCTCTTGCGAGTTCGGTTGCTTGACGCTGGTCTCTCGTTAGCCAAGTTTTGACTGTCTCTCTATTACTAGAGAGCAGGTAGCATTCGAATAGTCTAACAATTTTTTAATTTAATAGTTTACCTTTTTCTTAACGGTCCCAGTCATTCCACGCGCAACTTGCGTTATGCGCAGAACCTTAGGACCGTTATAGTTACGGCCGACATTCACCAGGGCTTATATCACTCACCAATATATATTGCTACATAAAAACGGCGATATTTGACCTTCTGGCATTGGTCAGGTGTCACCCCCTATACATCCTCTTGCGAGTTCGCAGGGAGCTGTGTTTTTGGTAAACAGTTGCCAGAGATACTTTCACTGCGCCCCTTTGAGTAAACAAAGGGGAAGCCTTATCCCGAAGTTACGGCTGCTTTTTTGCCGAGTTCCTTGGGGACCACTCACTCGTTCGTCTTCGTCTAATCGACGTGATCACCTGTGTCGGTTTGCGGTACGGATCTTATGTTCATAAGTTTAGAGAGTTTTCTTGGAAGCGTGCTTTGTATCATTGTCCTATCCCGAAGAATAAAACTTTTCGCTTCTCTTTCGTGTGCCATTTAAGACACTCTACGGATTTTCCTATAGAGCACAATCAAGACACGAACTTCAAATCCAATAATGAGCGATACATACTACCCTCCGTCATCCCATCACAAAACATAAAAGTCAGGGAATATTAACCCTGTGTCCATCGAGTACGGCTTTCGCCATTCCCTTAGGCCCGACTAACCCTTGGCTGATTGACATTACCAAGGAAACCTTGATCTTTCGACGTGATGCGTTCTCAACATCATTGCGGTTACTTGTGCCAACATTCTTACTTCCACACGCTCCAGAGTCTCTCACGAGTACTCCTTCACAGCAGAGTGGAACACTCTCCTACCACTTTAGTTCTGTAAACAGAATTAAAATCCTCAGATTCGGTAATATACTTAGCCCCAATTATTTTCGACGCAAAATCTCTAGATGAGTGAGCTGTTACGCTATCTTTAAAGGATGGCTGCTTCTAAGCCAACCTCCTCATTGTTTAAGAAATCTCACCTTCTTGTCTTACACTTAGTATATATTTAGGGACCTTATCTTGAGATCTGGGCTGTTTCCCTTTTGGCTAATGGAGCTTCGCCCCCATAGCCTAACTGCCACGCTCTTACTTCTGGTATTCGGAGTTTGATAGGTCCAGCGATCTTGCGACCTGTCCGGACCTTCCAGTGCACTACCCCCAAAAGAAACACGCGACGCTAGCCCTAAAGCTATTTCGGAGAGAACCAGCTATTACCAGGTTCGATTAGCTTTTCACTCCTTACCACAGATCATCCGAAGACGTTGTACGATCTACCGGTTCGGTCCTCCATCCGTCTTTCGACGAACTTCAACCTGTCCATGGCAAGCTCACCTGGTTTCGGGTCTTATGTATGTTACTTTTATTTCGCGCTATTAACACTCGGTTTCCCTATGGCTTTGCTGTTTTAGCCAGCTTTGCCAGCAACATGAATAAACTCGTTGGCTCATTCTTCAATAGGCACGCCGTAGCTCCGCCGAAGCGGAGCATCGACTCCTTGTAGACATACGGTTTCAGGTCTATTTCACCGCCCTAATCGGGCTGCTTTTCACCTTTCCCTCACGGTACTAGTTCACTATCGATCTTTAAGAATATTTAGCCTTAGCGGTTAGTTCCGCTAGATTCCCCCCGGCCATTCATGTCCTGAGGTACTCAAGAATAGCAATAAAAGAGATACATAATTTTCGCTCACGGGACTATCACCCCCTATGGTGTCGCTTTCCAGCAACTTAAGCTAACTACGTATTTTTTGACTCTTCTCTAATTAAATAAAAATTGCTACCTTACAACCCCAAAGTCTTGCGACTTTGGTTTGGGCTCCTTCCTTTTCGCTCGCCGCTACTACGGAAATGCATATTTGTTTCTACTCCTCCTGGTACTGAGATGTTTCACTTCCCAGGGTGCGCTCTTTTATCATAAAGATAAAAATTGTTGAGGTATACTCAACAGGGTTTCCCCATTCGGAAATCTCCGGATCAAAGGTTGCTAAGCACCTCCCCGAAGCTTATCGCAGCAACGCCACGTCCTTCATCGCTTCTTAAAGTCAAGGCATCCACCGTACGCCCTTAAATTTCCTGTTAAGAAATTTGAAAACCACAACCCTGATTTTTTACATCAGGGAAAAACAAAGCCAAAATAAACAGATATTTCGTTTGCGACCGCTCGCTACCTAAAATATTCTTTGGCTTTTTCTTATCTCCAAAAAAGACCCCGAATGTGCAGATTGCATATTCAGTAAATTTAGGATAAGAATTTAGTTTTCAAAGTATCATTCGTTCTGTAACCCTAAATTCAGGGCAACAAAAAAACCGCCTTTCAGGCGGCCGACAGACAAAAGAAATAGTCTGCTAGGGCCTGCCTTTTAAACTGTTTCTTGTAATATTCATACTGATTAAAAGAGTATAATCTATGGCTAAAAATAAGTCAACCCCTTGTGAAATAAGGACAATGTTTATAACTTTTTTATATATATTTATGAACCTATAACAATAGGAATATAGATGAACTTATCTAGTTCTGGCATATCGGAAGGATTATCATTAGCTATTTGTATGTAACCTAAACCTTCACTAAGTCCGGTCAAATCAATAATCCCTGAAAAAGAAACGGGGTCGGAAGTCATCCATTCACCGACTGAAGTGCCATGCCCCATTTTTAAAATATTTTTATCTTTATCTAAGATATTTATTCTAATATTTCCTTCAAAAAAATAAGCATTTTTAACTACACCGTTAAAATTCAAAATACCTGAAAGAGAATCGTTAGCAGAGACAGAGAAATTAACCAAGTCATCCTTGTTACCCTCGATCTCTCTTTCGATTTTATTATTTCCTGTGTAATAAAATAAGCCACCAATTACAATAAGTATAAATACTAAAATAGTCGGGCAACCATATAGTTTTTTTATTTTATTGTTGTATAATTTAACTATGAAAAAATTATAT
>JANMZN010000067.1:0-5852 GCA_031383285.1 Segetibacter sp. | reverse complement strand
CAAACCTTAAAATTGATGATGGTGCAACCTGCCGTCCCATGGGAGCCCAAAAAGTTTGCGACCAAGGGAATATTTGGTTTTTTAGTGAAGCAAATAGCGATAAGAACAGAGAAATAAAGCAAGACAAACATGTACAGTTATTCTTCTCTCATCCCGGCAAAAGTTCTTACCTCGTTGTAAATGGTGAAGCTGAAATAATTATTGACAGAAAAAAAACAGAAGAACTATGGACTCCAATTGTAAAAATTTGGTTTCCTGATGGCAAAGATGACCCCAATATTTCTATCATTAAAGTAAAGCCAACGAATGCTTACTATTGGGATACTGATGGAAACCGGATGATAAATTTTTTTAAAATGATTGCCTCTATAGCTACAGAAAAAAACTTGGTAACAAGCAATAAAGGCGAAATAAATATTTAATCAATTTCAATATCCACCATAATATGGCATACATTAAAACAAAAGCGACAAGTGAACAGAAATCAATAAGTATTTTTTACCAAGAGTATGGAGCAGGCAAAACCGTCATATTCATTCATGGATGGCCGCTTAATCATGAAATGTGGGAATACCAATTAGCAGAACTACCCCAACACAATCTCCGTTGCATAGCTTATGATAGAAGAGGATTTGGCAAATCAGACCGGTCATGGGAAGGTTACGATTACGATACCCTTGCCAGTGATCTTAATGATTTAATTACCGAATTAAATTTGACGGATGTAGTACTTGTTGGATTTTCAATGGGAGGTGGAGAAATTGCCCGTTACATTGGAAAATATGGAAGTGATAAAATTTCAAAAATTGTTTTTATCAGCTCGGTAACACCCTATAGGCTCAAAACAGATGATAATCCGGATGGAACTGAAAAGGCGGTTTTTGACAGTACGATAGAAAAGATAAAAGCCGATCGTCCTGCATTTCTTGTAGAATTTGGAAAAAAATTTTATGGAGTAGATGAATTGAAAACACCTGTCAGTGAAGCTATCCTAGCATGGAATCAAATGCTATGCCTCATGAGTTCAGCCAAGGCAACGATAGACTGCGTTCGTTCATTTACGGAAACTGATTTTAGAGCGGACTTAAAAAATATTGCTAAGCCTGTTTTAATTATTCATGGTGATGCTGATAAAACTGTTCCTATCGAGATTTCAGGAAATAAAACAGCAGAAATAATTTCACACGCCAAATACATCATATACAAAGATGCACCCCACGGCCTATTTATTACCGAAAAGGAAAAACTCAATGCAGATCTTTTAAATTTCATAAACGAATAATACCCAACGAACATTAGAACAAAACATTTCTTAACAACAAAAAACAAAGTAACATGGAAAACGAAAAAACAATTGAAGTGCTAAACACGCTCATCACTATCAACAACGATAGGATAGAAGGTTACGAAACCGCATCTAAAGAAACCGAAGAGCAAGATTTGAAAACACTTTTTTCAAGGTTTAGTGCAACAAGCCAAAAATGCAATGTTGAATTGAAGACTGAGGTCAGCAAGTTAGGTGGTACCCCTGCCGACGGCACGTTGGTATCTGGCAAATTCTTTCGGGTGTGGATGGATGTAAAAGCAGCACTAACAGGCAAAGACCGCAAATTAATTCTTAACTCATGTGAATATGGCGAAGACATAGCAAAAGACACTTACAAAAAAGCTTTGGCTAACGATTCGGAAAATTTAAGTGCCGAACAACAAACAATGATAAAAGCACAACATACTTTACTTGTAGAAGACCACGATATGGTAAAATCTATGAGAGATGCAGAAGTTGCCGTATCATAATATATCTGCGCTACGCAATAACCATCAAGTTATGTTTATGTAATGTATAAGCAAAACGAAATTGGGAAATAAAAAAGATAGTCCTTCTCAAAAAAAAGTAGCAATGGTAATGCTTGCAATTAAACCTGAGGAGTTACATGCCTAAAAATCGGATACCAAAATAACAAACCGAAAGAAAGGCATTGCCATTGCACTGAGTTAGGCAGAATTAGTTTAAAAATCTTAAAAATAAGCCATCATGTGGAAAGAAGAAAACAATCAATTGAAGCGCAGTTTTGAGTTTAAGGATTTTGTAGAAGCTTTTGCTTTTATGACCAACGTGGCTTTTGTTGCAGAAAAAATGAACCATCATCCTAATTGGTTTAATGTTTATAACAAGGTAGATATCACACTTTTTACACACGATGCCAATGATAGCATTACTGAAAAAGACATTAAACTTTCAAAGGAAATTGATAAGATTTTCGATAAAGCATAACTATGAGACATATATCCATTATTTCATCTAGTGTTAGGGAAGGGCGGAAAAGCCATAACGTTTCCCTTTATTTTCAAAATTATCTTATAGAAAATAAGTTGGCTACTACAGAGGTTATTGACTTAAAGGCGTATAACTTTCCACTATTCGATAGCACGTTAAAAACAATGAATGGTCCAGCAGAAAATGTTCTTGAATTTGCCGATAAGATAAAAGCATCTGACGGGATTATCATGGTAACTCCTGAATACAACGGGGGTTATCCGGCAAGTTTAAAAAATGCAATTGATGTGCTGTATGAAGAATGGCAACATAAACCTATTGGCATAGCAACTGTTTCTTCTGGACCGTTTGGTGGCAGTCAGGCATTGATAGCCCTTCAATTTACATTATGGAAAATAAAAGCCTGGACCATTCCCGCTATGTTTTCTGTACCAACTGTAGATAAAGCCTATGATGAAAAAGGTATTGCAAAAGATAAACCTACCTCAGACAAACTTGCAGAGGTTTTTATAAAAGAACTATTATGGTGTATAGAAGCAGATAAAGGACAGAAATAGTGAGCTTGCTTATAATAATTTAAATTAAAGCATTAATAATACATGCCCATTCAAACTACCAATCCTGCTACTAATGAAGTGGTAAAAACATTTGAGGAAATGACTGAAACTGCGGTTGATCAATCAATTGCAAAAGCAGCTGAAACCTTTTCAACTTGGAAGAATACAGATTATGCATCAAGGTCCAAGTTACTACACAAAGTAGCAGGTTTATTAAGAGAAAAAAAGAAAGACCTTGCCCAATTGATTACCTTAGAAATGGGAAAGTTGTTTGCTCAGGCCGAAGGTGAGATAAAACTAAGTGCAGATATATTTGATTATTATGCTAAAAATGCCGAAGAATTTTTGTCGGATAAGATATTAAAGCCGGATCATGGACAGGCTTTTGTAAGGCACAGTCCGATAGGAGTATTATTAGGCGTACAGCCTTGGAATTTCCCCTTTTATCAGGTAGCCCGTTTTGCAGCACCCAATATTATGGTAGGCAATACAATTCTTATCAAACACGCATCCACTGTTCCGCAATGTGCCTTAGCCATTGAAGAAATATTTAAGGAAGCAGGTGCACCTGTTAGCCTTTATACCAATCTTTTCATATCTGGCAAAAGAGCATCGGCTTTGGTGGCTGATAAAAGAATAAAAGGCGTATCGCTTACCGGCAGTGAGGTTGCCGGTGCAAGTATAGCTGCTGAGGCAGGTAAATACTTAAAAAAATCAGTCCTGGAATTAGGCGGAAGTGATGCGTTTATTGTATTAGAAGATGCAGATATTGACAAGGCCGTAGAATGGGCTGTTGTAGGCAGAATCAACAACAATGGGGAAAGCTGTATTGCATCAAAACGTTTTATTGCAGTTGAAAGCGTTGCTGATGAATTTTTAGAAAAATTTCAAAATAAACTAGCTTGCCTTGTTATTGGAGACCCAATGAATCCCGCAACGCAGCTTGGCCCGTTGAGTAGTGAAGAAGCAGCAATAAAAATAGGAGACCAGATAAAAAGGGCAGTTGATGGGGGTGCAAAACTTTTATTGGGAGGCAAAAGAATTGAGCAACCTGGTGCTTATATGGAGGCAACTGTTATTACAAATGTGTTACCTGATAATCCAGTATATTACGAAGAGTTTTTTGGGCCGGTGGCTGTTTTTTTTAGAGTTAAAAATGAACAAGAAGCCATTGACTTGGCCAATGATTCTCCTTTTGGCTTAGGTGGTTCTGTTTTTACTCAAGATATAGAAAGAGGCAAACGAGTAGCCGACCAAATTGATACAGGAATGGTTTTTATTAATCATCCAACATGGACCCAAGCTGACTTACCTTTTGGCGGAACCAAAGGGTCAGGTTATGGAAGAGAACTTTCTGAATTAGGCATACATGAATTTGTAAATAAAAAGCTTATCAGGGTAATCAAGTAAAGCTATTCATTTTAAATTTCGCTTTGAAAAAAGGTATTAAAATAAATAATTGGTATTGAGCATCCCAATTATTTCTAATGCACATTCGAACGTCTGATGGCAAAATTTTTATAAAATATGACTACCGCACAGATCGTTTTATCCAGCAGACCTAATGGTAAGCCTGTGATGGATAATTTTGAAACAATTAAGGTTGAAATTCCTGAAATTAAGGATGGGGAAATATTATTAGAAGCCTTGTTTTTGTCTGTTGACCCTTACATGCGTGGCAGAATGAATGATGCAAAATCATATATTCCGCCTTTTGAAATAGGAAAGCCAATTGCTGGTGGTGTAGTAGCTAAAGTACTAAAAAGTAATGTAGCCAATTTTAAAGAAAATGATATTGTTACAGGTAACCTACCCTGGCAGCAGTATTGCATTACGACAGAATCCGGAATATTAAAAATAGACACCTCTATAACACCGGCAAGTTATTACCTGGGTATATTAGGTATGCCGGGTCTTACTGCCTATTTTGGTTTAATGCATATTGGCAATCCAAAATGCGGCGAAGCAGTAGTGGTATCCGGTGCGGCTGGTGCGGTGGGTATTGTAGTTGGTCAAATAGCAAAACTGCAGGGTTGCCGTGTAGTTGGCATAGCAGGCAGCGATGACAAAGTGAAAATGCTGAAAGAAGAATTTGGCTTTGATGAAGTCATCAATTATAAAACCTGTACCGATATAAAGAAAGCTATTGCGGATGCATGCCCTAAAGGAGTAGATATCTATTATGATAATGTTGGTGGAGAAATTTCTGATGCAGTGATTAGTAATATAAATTTCCATGCAAGAATAGTCTTGTGCGGACAAATTGCTTTATACAATAGTACCGAAATACCAATGGGGCCAAGGTTGCAACCAATGCTGTTAACCAGAAGTGTATTAATGCAGGGCTTTATTATTGGCAATTACCAAAGCCAGTTTGAAGAAGGGTTTAGTCATTTATCTCTTTGGCTAAAGGAAGGAAAATTAAAGTATAAAGAAACGATTGTAAAGGGCTTTGATAAACTACCTGCTGCATTGCTAGGTTTATTTGAAGGTAATAATATGGGAAAGATGATTGTAGAAGCATAAAAATTTAATCAAATAAAAAATAGAAAATGAAAATATTAATGGTACTCACTTCGCACAGTGAGCTGGGAAACACAGGAAAAAAGACAGGTTTTTGGATAGAGGAGTTTGCTGCTCCTTATTATGTATTTCAAGATGCCGGTGCTACTATAACCATTGCATCCCCAAAAGGTGGGCAACCTCCTATAGACCCGTCGAGCGATACACCAGAAAATCAAACACCTTCAACTATTCGGTTTAAAGCAGATAAACAATTGCAGAACATTTTATCTGCAACACAATTGCTTTCTACTATTTCTGCCGATGATTATGATGCAGTATTTTATCCTGGCGGTCACGGACCTTTATGGGATTTAACCAACGATGCCGATTCGATAAATTTGATTGAGCATTTTTGGAATAGCAAAAAACCTATAGTAGCCGTTTGTCATGCACCTGCCGTTTTATTGAACGCTAATGATGAAGAAGATGAACCAATTGTGAAAGGAAAAAAA
>JANMZN010000419.1:0-8797 GCA_031383285.1 Segetibacter sp. | reverse complement strand
ACTTGACCCTTCTGATACAAGAAAAATAGAAAGGGCATTGAGCTCAAGTTGGGTAATCACTTTTCCTCAAGGAACGACCAAACCGTTTGCGCCAGGAAGAAGGGGAACTGCATACATTATTAAAAATCACAAGCCTATTGTTATCCCTGTAGTTATTAATGGTTTTTGGCGGGCATTCAACAAAAAAGGTCTGGCGTTTAAAAAGAAGGGATCCATTCTTTCGGTAAAATTTAAGGCACCTTTGATTATAAACTTTGATGATCCGGCAGAAAAAATATTGGAACAGGTTATGGACTCCATTGAGCAAAGCAAAAAATTTATGTTTAAGGGCAGCCAACTACCAAAGCCTGTGCTTGAGCATTAATTATTCATCTTCTTTTACAAACAAAGATTTAAGTTCTGCTGCATCATCAGGTTTCATTTTACCTCCCAATATTAACCTTAATTGTCTTCTTCTTAAAGCACCGTCAAACAGGTGTTCTTCTTTTTTGGTTTCTGTAATTACTGGAGGAACGGGTCTTGGTTTGCCATTAGAGTCCAAGGCAACAAATGTGAAATAGGCTTCATTGCTTTCGTAAACAAACTGGTTAATCATATCTTCTCCCCATACCTTCAGATATACTTCCATAGAGGTATTGAATGCACGGGTCACCTGTGCTTCTATGTGAACAAGATTTCCTAGTTTAATGGGAGTTTTAAAGCTCAAGTTGTCCACGCTTGCGGTCATACAAGGAAAGTTGCAGTGACGACCGGCTGCCATACTAGAAGCGATGTCCATCCAATACATCAGTCTGCCTCCCATAAGGTTGCCAAATGTGTTGGTGTCGTTTGGCAATACCAGTTCATTCATAATAATAAAACTGGCCGATGCTTTTTTTCCTTCCATTTTACTAGTTATTTTGGCAAATGTAGAATTTAGGGGCTAAATTGAAGTAGAAGGATTATTCATTTTTCTATTTATTTGATTTTAGGTTAAGTAAATACGGTTATCGGATTTTCGATGAGCCATATTTTTAGCATTTGTGTTGTTTAGAGGGGCCGGTACTAATCATCACAATAAACATTTACCTTAGCGCTTATACTTCTAATTTTCAAATCCAATGTTTACAGATAGGTATTACTTTGTCCCAAGGGCATTTAGATTATTATAGCTATTTCCAAATTTTTAATCTTCTTTCTATTTCTGCAACTAATTGTTGATTATTCTGAAAAACAAAATTGGTAGCTACAAGTTGTTTCAATTTGCTCGCTGCCTCTCTTGGCGTTAAAACAGATGTTGCCACAAGCTTATCAAAAATCCAAAGCATACCGTGATATTCAATGTCCTTGTTTTTGGCACAATTCCGTAAGGTCTTATCGCTACTCAATACACAAGCGTTCAATTTATTGGCAATTTGTAATACCGATTTGTCTGTTTCGGATAATGATTTCGGGTATTTTTCCGAATAAATCTCTATGAAGTCTTGTTCGTGTAAATTATGAACAATAAGCCTATCAACCGACTGATAGGCTTTGAGAACTTGTTGCTGTTCGGGATATAACTCAAAACATACTGCTGAAGTGGTATGTATTTCTATTTCAAGATTAAAGAATGAAGCTACAAGACCTAAGTCATATAAGTCTATAAAAATACAGGCATCCGTTACCGCAATTTTTACTTTCATTTTCAAAACAAATTTTTGGCATAAAAATTTAGAAGGTTAAAACATCGGTTGGTGTTCTTTTTTAAATTCCGCCAAAGATTGATTAGACAATGAAGCTGCTTTGGACATTGAAATTTGGTCTTCTATCAATGCCCTAAATAAAAGTTGTTCAAAACGATTGCTTTCTTCAGCCCCTGTGTATTCTACAGGCTCATCTACTTTCCAATTCATCTGTTTGATAAAAAAGAAAAATTGCTTGGTGTAATGGTCGTTGATAATGTTGCAATCTTTAGCTCTCATTACAATAGCCTGCATAGAGATACCATATTGCTTTTTGATATTACCCAATTCCAGAGTGGAAAGTTTATTTCTATGTACACCCAATTCTACTTTAATGGTTTCTTCGGGCAACAGCATTGCTCCTGCAAACTGAAAACATAAAGTTTCTTTTTGCTTTATGCTAATATCGCCAAAGGTCAAAAGCAAGTGTGCTAATTCGTGTAAAAGAGTTAATCTAATTCTATCTGGCTTATTTGCCTTTTTTAAATTATACGCTACCACAGGAATGGTGTCATTTACAAAAGTTTGCAGTCCATCAAAATCTTCGTCCACGTCTAACTTGACAACTTTTATATTTTTATCTTCCAAAATTTCTACAACATTGAATATAGCTCCATTTCCTAAGTTCCATTTTTCTCTTAAAAGTTCTGCCGCTTTATTAACTTGCTCGTAAGAAGTAACAATTTCAAAATCCTTTAAGTGATTTTGAAACTCATTGGGTAAGCCTAAAATTTCTTCCAACTCCAAATAACGTGAAAGATATTCCTTGGTTTTTTCTTTGATTATTGAAGCTTCTTTTTGTGGCATCTTACTCAATTTCCGATACTCAATTTCGCTTAACTCCACTTTGGTAGTTCGGAAAAAGTAATCAGAGCTTACATTTAAAGACTTACTCAATAGGTTGATTTTTTCAGCATCGGGAATTACTTCCCCTTTCTCGTAACGATGCAATGCCTGACGAGATAACTGATTATCCAAGGCGTCAGCCAAATCTTGCAATGAAAATCCTTTCATCAAACGGGCTGACTTAAATCGCTCCGAAAAAATCGCTTTCATTTCCATTTTGTGTTTGAATTATGGCGCAAAGGTAATATTTTTTAGTTTACAAAAAGGTAAAAATAATGCCAATTTTTAAGCAAATATGTAACTATGACATTCTTTTACACTTGAACAAATAGTTAATTAATGACATTTTAGCCGAATATGACATAAATATGTCAGTTTACAATATAATATTGACAGATTTATTATTTGGTATAAGTTTTGTAACTTATTAATCGAGTGCAAATAAGTGCATTCAAAATTAAAAATGATTTTTTATGGATAAAAGTTTACACTTAGACACGGTAATTAAAACACATCAAATTACCAAAGAAAAAGACCTTTTGGATAAACACGTTCAAAAGAAGAATGAGGTTAAAGAAGCCTTGGAAAAAGAATACGGAAGTAATGTTTATGCTCCGTTTAACTCAGGTTCTTATGCGAAGAACACTGCTATCAACACCAAATTTGATTTTGATTTGGTTTCACCATTTAAACGTAATGCTTTCGAGTCTAATGGTACATTGAAAGAAATGTATGAAGCCGTTTACGATTTTCTTTACGAAAAGTATAAGAATGAGGCCGAAGTGAGAAAGCAAAAAGTATCTATCGGGTTGGAATTTTATGCAGACAGCGATGGCGATAAAATTAAAATTGATGTTGTGCCGGGCAGAGAATTAAGCCAAGAGCAATATAAGGACGATGAAAATCTGAACTTGTATGTTTACTACAAATACGGCAATATTGCTGCGGACAGTGAACGTATTAAAACCAATGTTCAATCACAAATCAGTAATATCAAAGACAGGGCTGATAAAGAAAAGGATTCTATCAGAAAGATAATCCGCCTTTTAAAGGTTTGGAAGAATACCAAAGGTAACTACCCAACTAAATCCTTTTTTCTTGAACTCATTACGATAAAGGCGTTTGATAACAGCACAATCACAGGCAATCTGTGGGACATACTGAAAGCCGTAATGGAATTTATAAAAGATAATGTAACTAATGTCGGTTTTACACTCAAAGACCCAGGCAATAGTTCAAATGATTTAGCCGACACCTTAACAGACAGCGAGAAACAACAATTGGCTAATGACATGAAAAATATGCTTAACAGGATTGAAGAAAACGATGAAAACATCAAAACCTACTTTCCTGAAAATCCAAAGTTCAAAGAAGAAGATAAAAACAAAAACAGATATGGTACTAATGGTGGTATGCACGTGCCTCCTCCGAAATTAAACTTTGGGTAAAAAAAATGAGCGATAGAGTTAGTGAAATCAATACGGTAATAGAAAACATTCACGATATCAAACTTATTAAGCCTTTCGTGCAAAGTAAGTTTGACATTGAAGGGTGTATTTCAGTTTTTGTTGAAGGACTGGAACAGGCACTGAATTTTGATGTTTCAATTAGCCCACAATACCCATTTAAAAGCCACGATACGGAAACCATTAAATTTTCTAATGTGGACTTATTGGAATATAAACACATTATGGGTAACGGTTCTATTTGTATTCATACAGCACACAGTCCTTTATTGTCGCAAAAATTAGATTATGATATTGCATCAGTAAAGGCTTGGATAAAAAAATATTACATAAACAAAGATACTGACACACATTACGAACATTTAATTGTTCCACAAAAAGCGTTTAAAAGCAGCCATTTTGCTTTTTTCTTTCACGAAGTTGAATATATTTTTAGCAAGAACCAATATGGATTTGTAGATTATTCAACACTTAGTAGTGGCGTATTCTATAAGGATAAAATCTATAGCAACATTGTACAAAAGCTCTATGACAGAAACCGAAATATACTCGCTGATGTTAAATGGAATTTTCAATTAAAATCCTTACCCATAAGCGGTGGGTTATTCATTTTTCTGAAAGATGCTCCCTCAAAAAATCAACGTTGGATTTTTGATAATTGGAATGAATTTAAAACATTGTTGACGCAGGATTTCTTAAAATTTCTTCACTCAATAGAGAAAAATGCTACAAAAGAGATAGGGAAACAACTGCCGTTGTTTGTTGGCTATAATATAACTGATACAGAAATTCATTGGCAAGTCATTATGTTGGAAATTGGGAACTTTCCAATTTATGGCGAAAAAGTAAATCAACAATGGCTCACAATGATAGAAGGTAGCAGAAGCATTGATTGGGCTATGACAAGAAATTGTTCTTACAAGTATTTTTTTGGACGAGGACGATTAAACGAAAAATTGACAAGCGGAAAAATACTAATCATCGGCATTGGTGCTATTGGAAGTATTGTTGCTAAAACTTTGGTAAAAAGTGGTTGTACAAAAGTTGATTTCATTGATTATGATATAAAAGAACCTGAAAATGTTTGCAGGTCGGAATATTCATTTTTTACAGGAATAACCAATAAAACCAATGATTTGATAAATGAGATGTGCTTAATCTCGCCTTTTTTTGAACCAATAAATGGCGGTTACGATTATTCAGAAGCATTTGATTTCTTCCTAAAATCTCATTTAACAGACACAACCTTAAAAACAGAAATAGAAAAACAGCTTAATGAATACAATGTGATTTTTGATTGTTCAGCCGATAACGACTTGCTTTATATACTAAGTAAATTGAAAATAGATACCACACTTTTGAACCTTTCAATATCAAACCACGCCAAGCAATTAGTATGTGCTACCGAACTAAACAGGTACGAGTTTATTAGCACACAATTCAACGGACATGTATTGAAGTTTGATATTGATGATTTGCACAACCCAACAGGCTGTTGGAATCCAACATTTAAGGCTTCTTACAATGATATCAATATGCTTGTGCAGTTTGCCATTAAACAGATCAATTTAAGATTTGAACAAGACAAGGCTTTGAGAAACTTTGTAATTGAAACTGATGATACAGATTGTCTTACCATTAAACTGATAGAATTTTGATTTTAAGAATAGAGAAAATAGGATTAAGCATTGAAGCTGACGATGAATTATTAGACAGCCTCGTAGAAAAAGGAAAAAGCTATTACCCAAATGAGTTTGGCGGTTTCTTAGTTGGATATTATAGTGATGAGAACAGACAATTGCACATTACCAATACGATATTGCCTAAAATTTTTAAGGCATCAAAATATTACTTTGAAAGAAGCACCAAAGGAATTGAGAAAAAACTTTGTACTTACTATAAAGAAAATCCTAAAAAATTTTACGTTGGCGAATGGCATACGCACCCCGATACTAGTCCTATTCCAAGTGCAACGGATATTTCGGCAATAAATGCTATAATAAATAATCAAAACGCTTGTCTTGCTAATCCTGTTTTGTTAATAATTGGATATTCCAAAGCACAAGTTGATTTTGGATTTTATGTTTGGTTTGAAAATAAATTGTATAGATATGAGTAAAGTAGATTTAAAACAGTTGTTCAATGGTTTGCAGAAACAAATGTCTGCACAACTTAACACGAATAGGGAATTTATAGACCACCCTGGTTCAAAAGGCGATGCCTTAGAAAATGCGTGGATAGAATGGTTAAGGAAGTATTTACCGAACAGATACTGCGTTGATAAAGCCATTGTTATAGACCATGAAGGCAACACAAGCCAACAAATGGATATTGTGATTTACGATAATTGGTTCACTCCATTTATTTTTAATCAGAACGGATTTTACTACATACCAGCCGAAGGCGTGTACGCTGTCTTTGAAGTGAAACCTGATATACAAGGAAATGTTGGGGATAATAATTACATTGAATATGCAGGCGAAAAAATTGAAAGCGTAAGAGTATTGAAAAGAGAAGCTGCAAGTTTCATAAATGGTGGACACAAATCTCCTCCTCGTCCTTTAACTAAAATAGTTGGTGGAATTTTGTGCAGCACTAATACTTTTACACATAGAAACAATGACACTATAACGGGACATTTACAATCACTAAATAATCTCCAAAGTATAGATTTAGGTTGTATTGCCGATTATGGAAGTTTTTATATTGACTATAATCCGAATGCAGAAATTACAACCGCTGGACAAGGTGCTTATTTGGAATTTTACTCCAACAGAAAGTTCAACAAAATTAAATTCAGTAATGCCGACCATTCCTTTGTAACATTTTTTATGCAATTAACGAGATACTTACAACAGGCAATAGGAACAATTCCTGCAATTAACTTAAATGCGTACTTAAAAAATATTGGGGAAGAAGTTGATGAGCAAATATAAAAAATTGTTATCTCAATTTTTCCTGTTATCATCTTTCCAAAGCATTTGGCTGGTGTCAAACAAATTCATACATTATAAATTTGAAGGCTTGATGTAGTCGGCTTTCATTGCCTAGAATCCAAAATGGTCTTCGCTCTTTACGCAAATTCCTTTTTGTCTTTAGTGATCAGCACGTTTATGCTTATCGCTATGATCCTAGCATTGTTGTCCGTGATTCTGACTGCCAGCAACTTTCTTAAAGAAATTGAAAGTAAATTTGAAATGGGTTATAATTTCCGAATATTTATCATTTTAAAGCATTTTTATTCAAATTGAACCCGGTAAATCCTAACACAAATTTTTTACTTATAAATCCTGTACCGATATTGCACCCGAATTTGCTTGCCATGAATATTTCCTTTGACAATTCAGAAAACGCCTTCGCTTATAAATCAGACAAAGAGCTGAAGCGGGCTAGTTTCCTTTTCTCTACGATGGGTTACCAATGGGTGGTCGATGCCGGTATACGGATTACCCCTTTTGTTTTGAAAACGGGCTTGCCAATCAAAGGCCTGATTAAACAAACCATTTTTAAGCAATTTGTGGGAGGGGAATCTTTGCAAGAAACTGCACCTGTAGCTAAGACCTTAGCCAATTTTGGTGTTCAGGTCATTCTGGATTATGGCGTAGAAGGAAAAGAAGGCGAAGCAAATTTTGAACATGCTACGGAAGAGTTTATTAAGGTTATCAATTATGCGGCCAGCCAGCCGAACATTCCATTTATAAGTGTTAAGGTAACCGGACTTGGGCGATTTGGATTGTTGGAGACGCTACATGAAGCACCTCGTTTAAGGTCTGGCATACATGACAATGAATTGGAAGAGGAAGAGTGGGAACGGGTAATGGATAGAATGTATAGGATATGTTCGGTTGCGGCAGAAAAGAATGTCGGGGTTTTAATAGATGCTGAAGAATCCTGGATACAAGACCCGGTTGACAGATTGACCATGGATATGATGGAGGAGTTTAATAAAGAAAAAGCAATTGTCTATAACACCATCCAATTATACAGGCACGACAGATTACATTTTTATCAATTGTCGCATAGAATAGCAAGACAAAAAGGGTTTATTCTGGGAATGAAATTGGTAAGAGGTGCTTATATGGAAAAAGAGCGAAACCGAGCCATAGAAAAGGGGTACAGATCACCTATTCAGCCTGATAAGCAAAGCACAGATGCTGATTACGATGCAGCAGTAAATTATAGTATTGAAAATATAGAATCCATTTCCACCATTGTTGCCTCTCATAATGAGAAAAGCAATCTTTTGGCTGTAGAATTATTGGAGAAAAAAGGACTGCCATTCAATCATCCGCATTTGCATTTCTCTCAATTGTATGGAATGAGCGATCACATTACGTTCAATCTTGCAAAAGCGGGTTGTTCTGTAAGTAAATATTTGCCATTTGGTCCTATCAAAGATGTCATTCCTTACCTGATGCGAAGAGCACAGGAGAATAGCAGTGTTAGTGGCCAAACCGGTAGGGAATTGGGTTTGATAAAGAAAGAAATAGCAAGAAGGAAAGGGAAATAAGTAGATATCATGTCATAACTGAATATTTAGGTTAATCTTTTTTGGGATTTTAGTTTGTCAAACAGTATTATTAGGCTATTCTTTGCTTTATTATGTTATTCCCTGCGCAAGACTTTAATCTAAAATTAAACTTCTAACTATAGTTGTTGTTTTCAATATCAAAGATTTTTATTACTTTGCCAGTTACTAATAAAAATTAATGATATGATAAAACTACAAGTAATCGGAAATTTGGGTAAAGACTGCGTTGTCAACAATGTAAATGGAAAAAA
>JANMZN010000416.1:0-8229 GCA_031383285.1 Segetibacter sp. | reverse complement strand
AACGGCGAATATATCGCCTTCCTTCACTGCATTATCAGAAGGTGTGCGTGGCAGTTCTACAGTAAAAGACCTGGAAACAATGTTGCAGTTAAACTACCTGTATTTTACATCGCCTAGAAAAGACACTTCGTTGTTTAAATCTTTTGTGTCAAAAAACAAATCGCAGTTCATGATGATGATGGCTGATCCAACTACTTCCTTTATCGATACCATGTATAAAGTGTTGTACGGTGGCAATCCTTTAGCACCTATCGCTATCCCTCGCAGCGAATACTATGACAAAATTAATCTGGACAGAGCGATGGCTATTTACAACGAAAGGTTTAGCAATGCCAATGGAATGAACTTTGTTTTTGTGGGTAAGTTTACAGACGAATCGATCATGCCGTTGATAGAAAAATACATTGCATCTCTGCCTGCTGATACTACTAAGAAATTTAAGATGGTGGATAACAAAGTAAGACCTGTAGCAGGATTAAAAAACATGACTCTCTATAAAGGTAAAGAGCAAAAAAGCATGATTCTTAGTTTGTACAATGGTGAAGTTCCTTACAGCGAAGCAATGGATATGAAATTAAATGCATTGAGTGAAGTGCTGAATATATTGGTGATAGAAGAGCTTCGCGAAAAAGTACAAGGTATTTATGGTGGTGGCACCTTCGGCAATATGAGTAAGTATCCGTATGAAGGTTATTCCTTTGTATTGCAGTTGCCTTGCGGCCCTGAAAAAGTAGATACCTTGCTAGCGACCGCAAAAAAGGAATTTAAAGAAATGCTGATCAATGGTCCAAAAGATAGCTATTTAACCAAAGTAAAAGCACAGTGGCTTGAAGACAATAAAACTTCTATGAAAGAAAATGGAACATGGCTTAGCCAATTAATGGAGTATAAAATGCAAGGTGGCAATCCTGATCGTTTCATTAATTATGAAAAGTATGTAAATGCATTAACGACCAAAGATGTGCAAGAAGCAGCCAAGATTGTTTTTGGCAACAAGAATGAATTAACAGCAGTATTAATGCCAGAAGACAAGAAGAAATAATGTTAGATAGCTTACCTAAATATTAAATAGTTTGGTAAGAAAAAAATATCAATAAAAAGCCCCGCGAATAATTCGTGGGGCTTTTATTTTATGGTCAAATTGTAGGGTTCGTTAACGTTTCAATGAAAGCAATGACCTTATTCTGCAGTTACCGGTTTGGGCAATGCAATATCCCGCCTCATCATATTGTCTCTGTTAGCAAGATTCCAAGTTGTGTAATAAACTAGTTTTACTCTTTTGGACATCAAGTCAAAATTGATTTTGTCAACCGTATCTGTTGGTTTATGATAATCGAAGTGCGTACCATTGAAATAGAAAATGCAAGGCACCCCGTTTTTTGCAAAATTGTAATGATCGGAGCGATAGTAAAACCTGTTAGGATCAGTGGGATCATTGTATCTTCTATCAAGCTGCAGGTTAATATATTTTTTGTTTATCGAATCTGTCAATGGCTTTAAATCTGAACTTAGTTTATCATCCCCAATTATAAAAAGATAATTCAGCGAATCTCCTTTGTACTTGGGATCAACTCTGCCCACCATATCTATATTTAGATTGGCAGATGTTTTAGCCAATGGAAAACTTGGGAATGTTGTAAAAAAATCTGAACCGATCAGCCCTTTTTCTTCTCCTGAGAAAAGTAAAAAAACAATGCTTCTTCTTGGACCAAATCCTTCAGCTTTGGCTTTAGAAAAAGCTTCAGCCAGTTGTATAACTGCTGTTGTTCCGGACCCATCATCATCTGCCCCATAATAAATGTCTTTTCCCCTTACTCCCAAATGATCATAATGAGCAGTTATGACCACATATTCATCCTTCTTATCTGTACCGGGCAAAATACCCAAGACATTGCTGCTTTGCAACATGAGGGTTCTTTTGTTTACAGTCAATTGTAGGTTAGTGTTATAATCACCGGTTGGAATGATACTAAGATTTTGCAACAGATTGTTAGGATCCATATTGAGGATGACATGCCCCAAAGCAGAGGAAACAGTAATCAAAGAAACCGCCGCAGTAACAGGTTTCTTTAGGCTCATTCTGCTCTTCTTTATGTCCGAAGATTTCTTTGGAAAGTCAGCGGAAACTACAATCACACCTTTGGCACCCAAAGATTTTGCCTTCTCAATTTTGGCCTTCATGGCAAATGGGCTTTTATTGTCAGCCGGCTCTTCGGGTTCGGATGCAGTGCCTTCCAGCAACATGACCCATTTTCCTTTTACATCTATTTCGGCATAATCGTTTCGGGTATCTGTGACCATTCCATAAGAAGCAAAGACCACTTGTTTTATATCCAATGTGCCATTTGCCGCTGTAGAAATGTTATATGAATAGGCGGTATCAAGGTTTTGCTCGTAACCATTCACTTTCATTACAGCTTCAATGATGGTATCCTGAAAAATAGGAAATTGCATTTGATAACCACCCGTTGTGCCGGGCACCAAACCATATCTCAAAAACTGGCTCTCCAGAAAGGCTGCAGCCTTCCGCTGACCGGGAGAAGCAGTTTCTCTGCCTTGCATTTCAGCACTAGCAATAGCAGTCAATTTTTCCTTCATAGAAGAAGGTGTTATGATCTGAACATATTTGTCTATCGGATCTATATTCTGCTTTTGAGAAAAAACGGGTAACATACCCAGTACCAAAGCAGATAGTAGTATTCTTTTCATTATTTAATCTTAACAAGCTATTTTATTTACTCTTCCCTGATGTCTTCCGCCTTCAAAGGCAGTATTGATAAATGCATCTACCATATCAAATGCCTGCTGCAAACTAATAAATCTTGCAGGAAGGCAAATCATATTTGCATCGTTGTGCTTTCTAGCTAGTTCGGCTATTTCTTTTTGCCAGCAGAGTGCTGCCCGAACTCCCTGGTGCTTATTGGCGGTAATGGCTACACCATTGGCACTTCCGCAGATCAGGATTCCCATAGTAGATTCACCTTTTTCTACACTGCTAGCAGTTGGGTGTGCAAAATCGGGATAGTCAACAGAATCCGCCGAATAAGTACCAAAATCCTGAATGATATACCCCTTCTCAGAAAGGTATTTTGAAACGGCATTTTTATACTCGTAACCAGCATGGTCAGCACCTATGGCTATCGAAATTGGAAGTGTTGTATTCGTTGTCATTTTAGTTTATTTGTACATCATATCAGGCTGGAAAGTTACAGCAGAAATGGTTATAATATTCGTTAACTCCACTCTTCAGCATCCTTTCGTGCCATTTCTTTGTATGCCTTTTTAGAAACAACTATGCTTAACTGATAAAGCAAAAACAAGGGAACAAATACAAGCATTTGGCTTGACCAATCCGGACTTGGCGTAATGACGGCAGCCAAAACCAAAATGACTACGATTGCATATTTACGAGTAGCCTTCAAAAATGCCGGGGTTATCAAGCCAATTTTGGTAAGTACAAACGATAAAACAGGAAGCTCAAATGCGAGGCCGCAGCCGATGATAATGTTTACCAGATTGTCTATATAGTCATTTAGGGTAGGCCGTGTTTCCAAAATTTTTGTAGTTCCCAAGTTGTAGTTGACCAGAAAATTGAAAGTAAAGGGGCCTAATAGAAAGTAGCCAAAAGCGGCACCGCTTAAAAAAAACAAGGAAACAAAAAAAATGCTCCCCCGGGTACTTTTTAGTTCGGTTGGTTTAAGGGCAGGTTTAATAAATCTCCACAACTCCCAAAAAACATAAGGAAATGCTACAATAAATCCCCCCATAAAAGCTATGGAAATGCTACTCATAAACTGACTGCTGAATTCAGTTGTTTGCATGGTAATATTCATAGTAGGCATACACAGGGCATCGCCGAGGTGAAGCAGGAAGCTGAGCTTGCAAAAGGCACGATAGCTAATAAAATCATTTTGCAGCGGGCCGGTAATGATGTTGTCAAATATCCAATCAATATTAATGAAAATCACCACAGCTACCACCATAACGGCCAACAACGACCTTACGATGTGCCACCTTAAAGCCTCTAGGTGGTCTATGAAAGTCATTTCTTCTTTGGGGTCCAGTTTATTCAATAATGCCATTCAATTTAAAGAATTGTAAACGCCGCAAAGTTAACAGCAAACACCATAGGTAGATGTGAATGATTTGCAACAATGGGGATTTTGCTAGAATAGAGGCTTTGAGGGGTAGAAAAGAGAAAAGAAAGGGTGGAGGTTGAAAAACCGGGCATATGAGAATTTTATTGCTGCCTTATCAACAAGAACGGGTGAAAATGTGTGATTGGCACTTGGCCCGCCGAAGGCGGATTGTAATTGATAATGAATTAAAAAGAAATATTGTAAATAAATATTAAATGTCGAGAGTAGGGTATATTTTTGGGTTATGCCACATGCCATGACGGCCAAAACAAATAACGAACAGATTGAATTATGCTAATTTTTAAGGACACAAAATTTATTAAGTCACCGTTCGACAGTGAAGCGGAATTGGAACAAGTTATCGTTGACAATTACGAGTATCTTTTCGGCCCGACTTCATTTTATCTACCAAAAGCGAAAATAAAAACGGCTGACGGTGTTGGGACAATTCCTGACGGTTTTGCAATCGACATCGGACAGAAAAAATGGTATTTAGTTGAAGCTGAATTAATGCATCATAGCGTTTGGAACCACATTGCACCACAAGTGACAAAACAAATATTAGCATCACAACAAGCAATTACTAAGCGAACACTCATAGACCTTGCAGTTCTACAATATCAAACTGACAATTACACAAAAGAGAAATTTGAAGATTTAAATATTCCAGCCATTAATGTAAGGCAGGTAGTTGGCGACATATTGGAGACAGATCCAATTATTGGCGTTCCTATTGACGGCGTTACAAATGATTTACGTGACTGGGCAAGGACCTTGAAGTATAAGGTAAAACTTTGGGTCGTAAGTAAATTCGTAGAGTTTAATAAACCTGCAAATATTGTGTTTGAGTTTCCAGAAGAATTGAGACCTGAACTTGACACTGAAGAAGAAAGTAAACCTCAAAAAGCAAATACTGAAATTGCACAGTATGACGTAGAACTAACTGACCTTGTAAATGCTGCCCTATTGAAAGTTGGTGAAAGACTTTCAATGGCTTACAAACCAAGAAACGGACAACCTAAAAAATATGAAGCAGTAGTTTTA
Organism: Segetibacter sp.; assembly: GCA_031383285.1. Classification (GTDB taxonomy): domain Bacteria; phylum Bacteroidota; class Bacteroidia; order Chitinophagales; family Chitinophagaceae; genus Segetibacter. Next base: position 3,046 of record JANMZN010000416.1, on the reverse strand, counting down.
GAAGATGGTTCATTAGAACTTTTAGGGCAACAATTCAGTAGTCCAAGTTACGCAGCTCTTGCAGGTATTCAAGACGCAGGAAGTGACAGAAAAACTGTTAACGGTTGGACTTCATGGAAAAATATACAAAACAGAACACTTGCTGACTTGAGAGAACAATTACTAAATACGACAGTAACTGTATGACACAAAAAGAAGTAGTAAGGCATGACACGGTTTGGCAATATGGGGGCAGAAGTACTTCAATGGAACTTTTGCAAGGTACATATAGCCTTAAACAAAGCTAATCTTACAAAAGAGTTTGCTTGCCAACGCATAAGGAAAGACACTGCTGTAAAAAGTAATTGGGTTCTACAAGAGAAGTAATAACAAAATCTGAAATAGAAGATTTTGAAATCTTACAACCAAGTAAAGATTTGTTTATGGTATTTGAAATTTTAATGAAACAAAAATTTCTATTCAAGGATTTAAAATCATTAGAAAATCAAAAGCTAGCGGAACAAAAAGACCAGCTTCTGTCCAAATTAGCGACAATTGAAAATTAGAAATATGCACAAAGACTTGTTTCAGGATATCAAACAAACCATTGAAGCCTTTCAGGAATCGCTGAAAGGACATTTGCCTGCATTGGAAGCAGAAATAAATCATTTGATAGCATCGGGCAATAAAAATAATAATACCATAGAAAACACATTAGACACCTTGTTGTCGTTGACAGATAAGGGTGTAGGCAAATAATTGTTTGTGCGATTATTGGAATATTACAAAACCATAGATACCGAAGGGGCAGCATTTTATTGGAACGAATACGATAATGACGATGAATAGATACAACCCGAATATTCACCACCGCAGGTCAATCCGATTAAAAGGATACGATTATTCACAGGCGGGATTGTATTTTATTACCATTTGTTGTCAGGATAGGACGTGTTTATTTGGGGAAATCGAAAACGGTGAAATGCAATTGAATGATATCGGAAAAATGATTGAATTGGAATGGTTGAAATTGCCAAATCGATTTTCAAAAGTAGAATTACACGAATATGTGGTTATGCCCAACCATTTTCACGCCATTTTAGAAATCGTAGGGGCAACCCTTGTGGTTGCCCCCAATAATGATAGTGGTGAAAATAATGATGGTGGTGAAAATAAAAACAGGGCGACCACAAGGGTCGCCCCTACCAAAACCATTGGTGATATGATGGACGCATTTAAATCAATAACCACGGTTGAATATATCCTTGGGGTAAAAACATTGGGATGGCCGCGGTTTGATGGTAAAATTTGGCAACGCAATTACCACGAACACATAATCCGTAACGAACAATCCTATCAAACCATTTCGGATTATATCATAAACAATCCTGCAAAATGGGCAGGTGATAAATTTTATTTGTAATTAAATTCGCAGAAGAAATATTAGAAACCTAATCATGTCCCACATAACCAATCGCATTGAATACAAACGTGAACTGACCGAAGGTTTCCCCCGCTGTTGGTGCTCTTCACCAAAAGCCTACATAATGGGCAATTCTTGCAGGTGAAGAATAGTTGAGTATGCAATCGCATTTCATCCCAACCTTATGCGCTCAAAAATTGCAATGCGGGTACACCCCTGCCGTAGTGCGAATTATACAACTCGTTTGATGAATTGTATAACAACTACCTGAACAACGAACTGCAATTTTACATGTAGAAGTTTTTGGACAAATAAAAAAAGGAAACCAACTTTAAAAAATAACACTGCGACATGATGCCGGGTGGTCACAAGAATGGAAACACTGTTATAAATAAAAGTAGCTGCTCCATATACCTATCTCGAAACAAAAGAATGATCAACTAAAAAATATCTGGCTTAAGGATCAAACCACCCATTCCATACAAATACAAAAAGGCTGTGCAGGCATGATATTTTTATCAACAAAAAAAAACAAAATGAACAACCCGGAAAATTTGTATTCCAAGGAAGCCATCGACAAACTGAAAAGCCTTGTTGATGATATTATGACTTGTCTTTTCTGCACCGATTTAAAAACAGACGATGGTGCTACCTGCAGACCTATGTCAGCAATAAAAGTTTGCGACCAAGGCAATATTTGGTTTTTTAGTGAAAAGGACAGTGAAAAAAATCAAGCTATTGCAAGAGATAAAAATGTACAGCTCTTTTTTTCGCATCCTGCAAAGGGTAGCTACCTAGTTGTAAATGGTGAAGCCGAAATAATTGTGGACAAAACAAAAATCGAAGAACTGTGGACACCTGGCGCTGGTATTTGGTTCAAAGAAGGTAAGGATGACCCAACCATTTCCATCATTAAAGTAAAGCCAACAAATGCCTACTACTGGGATACTGATGGTAACCGAATGATAAATTTCCTAAAAATGGTTGCATCTATAGTAACAGGAAAAAATTCAGTGACAGGCAATGAAGGTGCATTAAATGTTTAATCAATTTCAACCCCCTCTTTTTTATGGCATATATTAAAACGAAAGCAACAACTGAGCATGAATCCGTAAATATTTTTTACCAGGAGTATGGAACAGGCAAAACAGTGATATTCATTCATGGATGGCCGCTTAATCATGAAATGTGGGAATACCAATTAGCCGAACTACCCCAACAAAACCTCCGTTGCATAGCTTATGATAGAAGAGGATTTGGCAAATCAGATAGGTCATGGAAAGGTTACGATTACGATACCCTTGCAAGTGATCTTAATGATATAATTACCGAATTAAATTTGACTGATGTAGTGCTGGTTGGCTTTTCGATGGGTGGTGGGGAAATTGCCCGTTACATTGGAAAATATGGGAGTGATAAAATTTCAAAAATTGTTTTTATCAGCTCTGTAACACCTTTTAGGCTCAAAACAGATGATAATCCGGATGGTACAGACAAAGCCGTTTTTGACGAAACGATAGATAAAATCAAAGCCGATCGTCCAGCATTTCTTGTAGAATTTGGAAAAAAATTTTACGGAGTAGATGAATTGAAATCACCTGTCAGTGAAGCTATCTTAGCATGGAATCAAATGCTTTGCCTTAT
>JANMZN010000375.1:0-3901 GCA_031383285.1 Segetibacter sp. | reverse complement strand
AATGCTATTCGTCAGGTTCCTTTTTCTGAAGGTGCCCATTTTATTACCAGTTTTGGTCATTTGAATGGTTATGCAGCCAATTATTATGGTTATTTATGGTCCAAAGTATTTGCTGAAGATATGTTTTCTGTATTCAAGAAGAATGGGGTGATGGATACAAAGACCGGGGTGAGTTATCGAGAGAACATATTGGAGAAATCAAGTACGATGGATGAGAAAGAAATGCTTAGAAATTTTTTAGGAAGAGAACCTAACTCAAATGCATTTCTTGAATCTTTAGGAATAAAGAATTAATGCTGTTGGAATATGAATTGATTACTCTTTCTTGCTTTCAAGTATAGAAATTGCCTGTTGATTATCTATATTCAATTGTAATTTTAACTGCTCCAACCCGTCAAACTTTATTTCGCTTCGCAGGTGTTGTACTACAGCAATCTTTAGTTTTTGACCATAGATATTATCACTAAAATCAAAAATATTTACTTCAATCGTTCTGCTACTTCCATTAACAGTTGGACGAACACCAATATTCATCATTCCTGATAGAACTTTAGTATAGTTTTCAATGGAAATAGTCACAGCATACACTCCAAGGCCAGGAATTAATTTTTCTTCGTTATCTATAGCAAGATTTGCTGTTGGGTAATCTATGGTTCTACCCAGTTTATTACCTTCTATTACAGTTCCAGAGAAGAAATAATCATAGCCAAGAAAAGAATTGGCTTTAGAAATGTTCCCGCTTAACAGGGCTTCTCTAATGCGGGTAGAACTTATGATGATCTCATTTAGCAATCGCTCAGGTATTTCCATGACTTTGAAACCTAATGGATCACTAAGTCTTTCTAGCAGGTGATAATCGCCTGAACGGTTTTTTCCAAATTTATGGTCATATCCTATGATGATTGTATTGGGTTGAAACTTTTTTGCCAGAAAATTTTCTACATATTCCTGAGCTGTTTGGTTGCTGAATAAATCAGTAAATTCTACAACTACCAAATGAGCAATACCATGCTGATCCAATAATTCAATTTTTTCTTCCAGCGTATTAAGGATCTTCACTTCCTGTTTGCCACCTGCTATAATCTTTCTGGGATGAGGATGAAAAGTAATAATCACCGTTTCTCCACTAACTGCGGCAGCCTGCTGCTTTAGCAATGCTATGATTTGCTGGTGCCCAAGATGTACACCATCAAAAGTACCAATGGTGACAAATGCATTGTTGAATTTTGGTAAGTTGTCTAAGTCGTAGTGAACGTTGATCATAGTTAATCGGGCAAAGCTAAGATAATCATTCCCACTTCAGATCACGCTATCTTTCATTTCGATATCGTGTTTTTAATTTATATACTTATCTGTTCTAACATTATCAAATTTTCCAATTTTCAAATGGTCGCATTTTCAAATTGTCACATTAACTTCGCCCCCATGTCATTATACACTCAACGTGGAGTTTCGGCCCAGAAGGAAGAAGTTCATGCTGCAACTAAAAATCTGGATCAGGGATTATATCCAAACGCTTTCTGCAAAATCTATAAAGACTATCTGGGAAATGATGAGCAATGGGTAAACATTATGCATGCTGATGGTGCAGGTACTAAAAGTATTCTTGCCTATCTGTATTGGAAAGAAACCGGTGATATTTCCGTTTGGAAAGGCATTGCCCAAGATGCAATAATGATGAATTTAGATGATTTGATTTGTGTAGGCGTATATGATAATTTTTTATTTTCTTCAACCATTGACAGAAACAAAAAGCACATTCCGGGAGAGGTTTTAGAAGTAATAATTAACGGCACGCAAGAGATATTTGATTGGCTAAGAACGTTTGGGGTGAATATTCACTTTTTAGGTGGCGAAACCGCGGATGTCGGTGATGTAGTAAGAACCATTGCTGTTAATGGAACCATGGCTGCACGTTGGCCTAAAAGTAAACTGATTACCAATGATAAAATTCAGCCTGGAAATGTAATTGTAGGGCTATCTAGCTTTGGTAAATCAGCATACGAAACGGCTTATAATAGTGGCCTGGGCAGCAATGGATTAACGAGTGCAAGGCACGATGTTTTAGACAAATCGTACGCATTATTTACAGAAACTTTCGAGCCAACGCTTAGTGATGGAGTTGTTTATATTGGCAAATATAAAATGACAGAAAGTATAGAGGTCGATGGTCAACAAACCAATATTGGTAAACTAATTTTAAGCCCAACACGAACTTATGCTCCGGTTATTAAACAGTTGCTTGAGCAGCACTTTGATGATGTATTTGGCCTTATACATTGTAGTGGGGGTGGGCAAACCAAGTGCATGAAATACTTGCCTGGCAATATGCGGGTGGTTAAAGACAACCTTTTTAAACCCCCAATTATATTCAACATCATTCAGGAGGCTTCCAATGCCGATCCAAGGGAAATGTACCAGGTATTTAACATGGGGCATCGGTTAGAGGTTTTCACTACAACAGAAAAAGCTCCGGAAATAATAGCTTTGGCCAACACCTTTGGAATAGAAGGAAAAGTAGTTGGAAGAGTAGAGCCATGTGATCAAAAACAACTGATACTTTCAGGTGATTTTGGAGAAATTGAGTATTGATTTGAGAGCTGAATCAGCAATGTTTTATCCGGTTGGTTGCTTTTTTTAGTATATGTGTATTTGAATTTTAAAATGTTCAAATTGTAGTTATAAACAATTGAATGAAAAGATTCACAAATTCACTTGGCCTACTTACATTATTTTTGTCCGCATAACAATTTATCATGGCAGAATCGATCGTATCACTTTCTAATGTAAATATATACCAGGGCACTAGCCTTATTTTGCAGGATGTAAATGTAAACGTTAATAAAGGTGAATTTGTTTACCTCGTAGGTAAAACAGGAACCGGTAAAAGCAGCTTGCTTAAAACATTGTATGGTGACCTACCCCTAAAAGAAGGTCAAGGTATGGTAGCAGGCTACAACTTAAAGGAAATGACCTGGAAAAAGGTGCCTTATTTGCGGAGAAACCTGGGTGTTGTTTTTCAGGACTTTCAATTACTTACGGATAGAAATGTACATGAGAATCTAAAATTTGTATTGAAAGCAACCGGATGGAAGGACAACCGCCTGATGGAAGAAAAGATCAATGATGTTTTGGATAAAGTAGGCTTAAAAAGCAAAGGTTTTAAAATGCCCTTTGAAATGAGTGGTGGCGAGCAACAAAGAGTTGATATTGCCCGGGCTTTGCTCAATTCTCCAAAACTCATTTTAGCAGATGAGCCTACCGGAAACCTTGACCCTGAAACCAGTGAAGAAATTATGCAATTGCTGCTTCATATAGCCAGAGATTTCAATACAGCCGTTATTATGGCAACCCATGACTTTATTGTCATCAACCGATACCCATCCCGGATGCTCAAAACTGAGCGTGGACATGTTTATGACAGCGGTGCTACAGTAGGGGCGGGACAGGTGGGATAGTAATAGGAAGTGGGTAGAACGTCAAAACCTAACAATGAGAATGGTAATGAGAAGATTTAAAAGGCTTACAAATGCTTTCAGTAAGAAAATAGAAAACCATTGTTGCGATATCTCCTTACACTTCGTTTATTATAACATCGCAAAGATTCATAAATCGCTTAGCGTAACATCCCCAATGCAAGCAGGGCTTACTAAAAAGCCAATGACTATTCAAGATATAGTTATGCTTACAGACTATGAAGCATTAAAGACAAGGGGAAGTTATAAAAAGAGTAAATAATTAACCCCCAATTGTTAATTTTGAGAGTATAAATTAGATTGTGTAAACAGGATTTAGCTCCTGCATCTATTTTCAAATATAATTAGATATTGATTAAGAATAAGACCCCAGTTTGGCATTGGACCTTTCCAAGCTTGTTCGATGTTTTTAATGGATAGATATA
>JANMZN010000374.1:0-12287 GCA_031383285.1 Segetibacter sp. | reverse complement strand
TATATCTATCCATTAAAAACATCGAACAAGCTTGGAAAGGTCCAATGCCAAACTGGGGTCTTATTCTTAATCAATATCTAATTATATTTGAAAATAGATGCAGGAGCTAAATCCTGTTTACACAATCTAATTTATACTCTCCACTAGGCAAAAACTGGTAGTATACAGCAGATTGTGATAACAGGATTTGGGGGATCAATCGAGGTTCATTTTACATCGCTGTCAGCCAATTACTCTCTTTTGCTACCACCCACAAAGAAAAAAGCCTGAGGCGGTAGCGCATCCCCGGCCATTCATATATACTAAACCCTTCCATGTGTTTTCTACCTGCTTTAACCCGTCCCGGTCGCCCTATCACCCGTCCACCAACGGGTTATCACCCGTTCCGAAGGGGTTATCACCCGTCTACTAACGGGTTAGAGGCTGTTCCGAACGGGTTAACACCCGTCCACTAACGGGTTAGATAGGCGTTCCGAACGGGTTAGCACCCGTAAGAGACGGGTTAAATGAGGTAAATTTTCCCCCAAAAGGCTATTTTTAATAACTTTTTAGTGCCTGCTTTCCCACCGGATCATAAATAAAAAATTTGCATTTATTCTCTGCCAACCCAGATTGGCGGTTGGCGGTACAGGTAGTGAAGGCTTTTTTGCTTTATCGGGATATGGATACAGCACCTTTTTTCTGAGGGGATCATCAATCTGTGCTTTCTACAATAACCTGAGAACCCGGCAAAGGTAAAAGATGTATTGGCGACAAAAGGTGTATGAGTTAGGTTTTTTGAAAGTGTAATAGATGCAAACGGCATCAAATGTTTATAGAAAATCAATGATGCAAGACATAAGACCCCTTTGGGGTCGAATACATTAAAAAATGACCATTTTCAATTAACATAAAACCCCGCTGGGGTTGGGCGAAAACAATTAACATGAACATTTTCTATAAACATATAACCCCGTTGGGGTTGGGCGAAAACAACTAACATGAACATTTTCTATAAACATACGACCCCTTTGGGGTCGTATACATTAAAACATGACCGTTTTCTATAAACATATAACCCCTTTGGGGTTGGATAAAAACAATTATTATTGTCATAAAAAAATATGTCCACCTACTCTCAAATATATATTCAATTTGTATTTGCTGTTAAACATAGAGAAGCGTTGATTGCTAAAGAATGGGAAGAAGAACTTTATAAATATATTACTGGCATTGTTACCAATAAACAACAAAAACTTTTGGCAATAAATGGAATGCCCAACCATATACATATTTTGATTGGAATGAAACCTACTTGTTGTTTAGCTGATTTGGTAAGAGAAATAAAAAAATCCTCAAACACATTTATTAACGAAAAAAAATTTACAAAACACATTTTTAATTGGCAAGAAGGATATGCAGCTTTTTCATACAGCCATTCTGCATTAGACAATGTTATTGCATACATTAATAATCAAAAAGCACATCATAAAACAAAAACATTTAAAGAGAAGTATATCTCTTTTTTAAAAGAGTTTAAAATAGAGTATGATGAAAAATATTTGTTTGAATGGACTGAATAAAAGATGCAACAAATGGTGTATGTGTTGGGGTTTTTGAAAGTGTGAGAGATGCCAACGGCATCAAATGTTATAACATAAAACTAATTCAACTTACCGATGCCAAAGGCATCGAATGTTGATAGAAAATGAAGAATGCAAGACATACGACCCCAAAGGGGTCGAATACATTAAAACATGACCATTTTCTATAAACATATAACCCCGTTGGGGTTGGGCGAAAACAATTAACATGACCATTTTCTAACTACGCTTACATAAACACAAAATATTGGAAGATGCATTAATTAAACTGCCTACCAATCATGACTTCCTAATATGAAAATGGAATATCTACAAGCCAATGACAAATTGTTGCTTTTTTTGCAAAAGCCATTTCAACTATCCAGCTTACCTATTCTTAAACTCCGCCTTCCTTTTTTCTAAAAAAGCAGCAGTACCTTCCTTCATATCGTCCGTTCCAAAGCATTCACCAAAAGAGGTATTCTCTACTTCATACCCGTTCTTTGTTTCATCAAAAACTGCATTGGCAGCTTCTATACATTTGGCAATGGCTATAGGTGCCTTTGTATTGACAACAGATAGGATAGCAACTGCCTTGTTTAATAATTCTTCCTGTGGCACTACATAGTTTACCAATCCATATTGCAGGGCAGTATGGGCATCTATCATGCTTGCAGATATCAGTAATTCTATGGCTCTGCCCTTTCCTATCAAATGCACCAATCGCTGCGTGCCTCCGTAGCCCGGTATCAATCCAAGATTTACTTCAGGCTGCCCAAACTTTGCATTTTCGCTTGCTATTCTAAAATGACAGGCCATAGCCAATTCGCATCCGCCACCCAACGAAAATCCATTAACCGCTGCAACCACCGGCTTGGGAGCATTTTCAATTTTGAAAAACACATCCAATCCTCTTTTTGCCAATTGCTTTCCTTCTTCTATTGTTAGTCCTGAAAACTCAGTAATATCTGCCCCTGCAACAAATGCCTTGGCTCCGGCTCCGGTAATAATTGCCGATCTGATTTCGCTGTTGTTATACACTTCATCCATCACATCATTCAATTCGCTGAATACGGTACGGTTTAATGCGTTCAGCTTATCGGGCCTGTTGATGGTAATGGTGAGAATATTGTTCTCTAATGTGGTGAGCAAGGTTTGGTACATAATGTGAATGGGTGAATAGTGAATGGTTAATGGTATCCGCCGCGGCGGAGTGAATGGTGAAAAATAACTTTATACTTAAAAATTTCGATGTTCTTTTACCCAACTGCTAATGTATGCTGCAATGGTTGAAGTAGTGGTTCCGGGGGGGAATAATTTTCCTACGCCCATCGTATGCAATTCCTCCATATCATCGTCCGGAATAATGCCGCCGCCGGTTAGCAGTACATCATCCATCTTCTTTTCCTTCATCAACTTGATAATTTTGGGAAACACTGTCATGTGCGCACCGCTTAATATGCTTACACCTATGGCATCTACATCTTCCTGCAAGGCTGCGTTTACCACCATCTCAGGGGTTTGCCTAAGTCCTGTATAAATAACTTCCATACCGGCATCCCGCAAGGCTGTGGCAATTACCTTGGCTCCTCTATCGTGGCCATCTAATCCTACTTTGGCAACAAGTACGCGTAATGGTCTTTTGTTTTCTGCAATCATTGTGAAAATTAAAGTGCTGCAAAATTACTGAGTAATGTTTATAAAAAAGACCGGTATTACCCGGCCTTGTTTAATAAAGTCAATTTATTGTACTACTGAGTCAGGGAAATCCTAATTTGAACGCCTGCCCTCGTATTGGTAGTTGGAGCAGATGTAGAAATATATGGTATCACCTTTCTTTGATCAAAAAAGAGTTTCACATTCACCCTGTTATTGAGTACATAGTCAATAGAAGGTTGAATGGTTATCACTTTCTGACCGGCTGTTGTAAATGCATTGTCCTGGTCTAAGCGGCTGTTGCTAGTGGCATCATCTCTCATGCCAAGATCCAGTCTGAAGTTGATATCATTCTCCAGTTTTTTGCCTTTCCATTTTATAAATCCTAAGCCCTTTTTTCTCCATCCTGCACCAAAAGTCCATTCGGTAGAGTTTACTTCAGCCAATTGATAATCTACTAAACTTAAACTTAACTGTCTGCTTTTCTTGTATTGGAAGGATGCTGTAACCTGACTAACTGTCGTTACATCAAAACCAATCAAAGGGCTGAACTGCTCTTGAATAGTGATATTGGGTACCAGGAAGAACGGAACGAAATTGCCTGCGACTGTATCAAGAAAACCCGGAGTCAGGTATCCAAATGGATCGGCATAATTCAAAGCACTATTGAAACTATTCATGCCAAGGCTACCTGTATAAGCATGGGTAATACTGATGGTGCTGAATGTATTTGCCAAGGAAGGAATTCGGGTAAGTCCGGTATAGGTCAACCTCCAGTTTGGCATTGGCTTAATGCTTTTAAAAGGATTGGATTTAATATTAGGATTGCTTTGTTCAATTAACCCAACTTTCTTTGGGTCAACACCTGTATATGCTGCAATGAAAGCCGGGATTAAAACATCCTGAGAATATCTGGAATAGCCTTTGTAAAAGCCATCAACCGTTTTTCCAAGTCCTTGTTGGTAAGGATTGGCCAAAGCAAGGCGTTCAGACAAAATGATTCTGTACGCTTCAAATTTTCTGAAAGTTGAAGAAATTTCTGTTGGGCTTCCCTTTGTAAATAAAGTCTTTACTGCAATATAGGATACATTAAAACCACCAGTGGCCAGTGGGCTGAGGTGTTGAAATCTACCCCCGGCTGAAACTGTTTTATAAAGTTCAGAAAAGTCTTTTGTATAAGTCTTATCCCAGTTCAAATCAATGGTCAATTCTTTAAGGGGCTCTAGCTGTGCTGTAATACTCAACTTTTGCTCAAGGCTTTGACGATACAAATAGTTGAGTGTGGTATCATTGGTAATAAGCCCTTTTGATGCTTTGTCATTTAACCAATTGCTATCAGGTTGTTTTCCAAAAACATAATCAAGCCCGGGTGCCATACTATTCCAATTCTGACCAAGCAAATTGGTACTGTCATTGTAGCCAGGTATTCTGCTTCTATAATTTTCTCCATAATTTATGGAAGCCCTTTTTACCATTGTCAATATTCTACCGGTGGTCCTTACAAGGCCATTCATTTCTACCGGCCTGTTTGATTTCAATAAACGATTTGATTTTCTTTCATCTCTGCGTTGTTGCCTCCACTTCTTCAAAGCTTCTCTTCTCTTTTTTCCATTCAACCCTTTCACAACTTCGGCTTTTGGTGGCAGTGTAGATGCAGGCAATTCAAACTTAGGTGCAGCAGGTTTCACTTCTTTCTTTTCATCTTTTTTTACCTTTTTATCTGCGCCAGTAGAATCCTTATCATCCTTCTTTGTTTTTACGTCTGTAGATGGCGCAGGGTCTTCATCCAATGCCTTCAGTATTCTGAATTTTTGGTAAATACGCGTAAAGTCAAACTCTCCATTTACATTGTTCTCCTGACTGTTTTCAATTGTATTACCCAAGTTTATTCCAAGATCTCGCTGCAAGCGGCTGGCTCCAATCCAGCTATATGTGGTAGTATAACTATAACGAACATTGGTAAAGTCAAGCAGTGGCACCTTAGACAAAGGCAACGTATAGCTAGCTATAGCTTTCTGTGTATAATTGGTATTTCTTCCGCCTTTAAAAAAGTTAGTACGTATGGTATCTCTTTTAGCCTTAGTATCTAACTGGCCGGCAGGCTCATCTATCCGGGCATTGTTGGTTGCTGAAAAGTCAATGTTTAGTGACCGGGTAAGATCCCAACGCATGTTGTAGTAACGATCAAAAGTGAAAAATTTATCGTAAGTTGTATCTACTCGTTCTACCTTATTATCGAAGCTGTTTACAATTCGCGGAACGAACTCTCCATACTGCCTGTTGATGTCTGCCCTAAAGCTAACCAACGATGGAACCGGATTAATATTCAAATCACGAATCAAACCATACCAGGGAGATTTTGATTTGATTAATCCTTTGAATGGCTCCAAATATTTTGTTGAACTATTGTTATAAGTATATCCCAATCCTCCTCTGTGTTTTATCACATCATTCTTCAAAATGATGGGGCTTGTTTGCTCAAATTTTATATAGGAATAGCTAAAATCAAAGTTGCTGATGCTCCACAACTTTGGCTTTGCGCCAGGATTAAATCGAACGTTTGTAAAATTCAATGTCTTGATGGTTGTTTTGTCAACCGCCGCTTTTTTAATTTCATTTTTCTTATCGCCGGAAACGGTGCTTAGTTTTTCTTTTAGTTTTACATCTAAATCGTAAGGATCGTATTCGGGGGTACGCGTAGTTTGGTTGATACTTGCATAAACCGGAATAGAGAGTCCTAACGCTTTTGGAAGAAGCTTACCCATTTCAAGGTTTGTAGCAATATCGTATTGCATGAAATTCTCCCTTGCCCTTTCGTTTACCCGCTGTTCTAATGTACCAAATCCTGCTGTGTAAGTATTAGCAGAAATGGCAAGCGTTCCTAAGTCGGCCAAGGTAACATCTACTCTTCCCAATGCTGCATAACCGCCGTGCTCATCCAGTTTGGAAAAACGCAATTCATTTACCCATATTTCAGCATCTGCGGGCACCCCATCAATCGCTTCAGTATTCTCTACGCCTATTAAAAATGCTCTTACTTCACCTAAGTTTGGATTACCCATAATGGCGACTGTCTTGTTGCCCAATATCTCTTTGTAGTACTGCATGGGAGAACCTCCCTGTGAGTTTCGCCTCAACTTCAATTGTACCAGTTCCTGAAGGTCAAAGTCAAGGCTATTACTATCCGGCCATACAAGCCTTTGTCCGGCATCAGTATTTGGATAAAACGCACCTGCAGTTGGAGGAGTTACATTGAGTGGTATTTTTATTTCGTAATAGTTATTGAGGAAATCATTTCCTATCCTAACTACTGCATTTAGCTGCTTATCAATAACAGGTTGACTACCCACTACACTTTCAGCATGTATAAACATATTCAACTTGCCATACTGCCGCATGTCCAGATTCATGGTTTTAAAAACGGCTCTTGTTTGGTCTTTGGCCAGGTTTCTAACCTGAAGACTCATGGCTTGCTCATTTTGCAAAAGGTTTACACCATTGTTGCTTAGTTGCTGTACTCTTTCTATTCCGGGAGGAATAAGATAATTAACCGGCGTACGATTGCTGTTTTCTTCCAGGTTTACAGCCAATACATTTAATCCTGTTGCAGGTTGTGGTTCATAAACTCCTGTGTTATTAACCTTAAACTGAAAACTCCTCCATTGGTTACGAACGAGGTCCAACCTTGCAAAACGAAGGGTAACAGAATCTTCAAAATCTGTCAGGAACATTCTTACAAAACGAATAGATTTGAAATCAGGAATGTTGCCCACTTTGCTTTGAAAATCTCTGATAGGCACCCGGAATAAAAACCAGTTCTCGGTACCGCTTGTCCCATCGGCGTACTTTACAGATATCTGTCGGGTATCGGTCAGGTATTTGGTGAATCCCACAGACATATTCTTTTCCAAAGGAATTTCATATTGGTAGTATTCTTCTGTTTCGTTGAGCGTATTATCTCTATTTAAATCTTCATTGTCAGGATACAAAGTTGCAGCCGGGCTAAACTGGGAAGTGGTAGTTGAGATAGGCGAATTTCCCTGCGGATTATTAAAATCTTTATACCTGCCTAATATGCCCGTATTGGTAGCATTAAATGAATTATCTCTGTACCATTTATAATTATCGTGCGATGGATCTACTATTGATCTGTTGTAAATGGGAGATGCAGCTCCAAAATTTGTCTTAAGCGTATTAAGGTAATCTTCTCTTTTGGCTGCTTCATCATCATCATTTAATCCATCAAAACCTACATCCTGATAAGGTCTGTCTGCAGGATCGTTACTAAATGCCTGAGTAACCTGAATGGGATTCACCGGCGTTTTTCCCCAAACGGTAGTAGTATCTACTGCAGAAGGCTGGTTGGGCGAGTTCATTCCATTTTCATAGAAACGGCGACCATCTTTCAATATATCCTCACTGATAGATCCAAGGTTCAAATAGAGTTTACCACCCGTTGTTACCTGCGTTTTGATAAATGGATCCTGCAACCAAAATTCTATAAATTCTACGTTGCTGGTTTCAAAATCTGTTTGGTCAATGGAACGCATTATACCACCCCATCTTTTTGCAGGATTTTTCAATTTGCCATTTGCATCTATTTCTGTTGGGCTTGTCTCAAAATTATAAGGACCCAGGTCTCTTGGAAAATAGGATAAGTCAAAAGTTACCTGCTGATTTTCGCCCAAATTGTTTGTCCGCTGAGGGAAAATTTCCTGATTAAAAACCTGCCGAACTCTTGGATCGCTCAATTCTTGCAGATTGGTTTTTAAAGGATTGTTACTGCTGTTGCGATCTTGCAAAATAGGCTCGATGTTGTACCATGCCAGTTTAGAACGATTAAAATTGTAGCGAAGACTGTCGTTCAGATTTGCTTCTGGAAACAATTGTGGCGTACTTGCCAAAGTCCAGGCTATATAAGGGAAACGCAGATCAATACTGTTTCTGGTTCCTTCAAAATCATCTACATAAATAAGTCCTGCATCACCTGTCCCAATCTGAGAAGGGTGGCCCGGTTTTAAGACAGCCGCTTCACCATATGCGTTAATGGAGGACATGGCCGTAGTGTTATAAAATGGCAACTTGTTTAGGAATCTGGTAATTTTTGGCGCATCACTTCTGTAATTGAAATCCATTCCATACATCGTGTTTCTGATTGGATCTTCCCCAAAATTCACCTTTGTAAAAAATGGTCTTTCAGCCAACCGGGCCATCGTAGCCCCAACAGAAAGTTTTTTATTTGCTATATAATCCAATCTCAATCCTGTAAAAGTCCTTTGTTGAATGCCAAAACCCGCATTGTTCTCAAATTGTACACTTACCGGAATACCGCTATTCAAAATAGCCCCATTAAGAATCTTGACTGTTCCAAGATTATAATCTATACTAAAATCTATTCCTTCTTTCAATATTTGTCCACCTGCTGATACCGTAACTGATCCCGGGGGAACATTGAATGCGCCTAAATAAATTTCAGATGCGGATGAACCTTTACCCGAACCTTGCATTACAAACCGGTTAAGGTTTGCATAAGTTTGTGCAATTGCTTTTATAGAATCGTACAACTGAAAATAACAATACTTGTTAGAATCAACGCCTGGTGGAGGGTTCGAGAATGCAAGCCTTGCCAGGTCTTCACCAAAAGGCTCGAGGACAGGAAAAATTATTTTACCTTGTTGCGATAGTACCGTAAACCCTTCAACATAATCAAAAACTCCATCAGGCATGGGGTCATTTTGGTTATTTAGCCTATCCAACCTCAGTATTCTTAATAAAGATATGCCCTCAACATTAGGAGACGATTCGGGTAAAAACCTTTTCAATCCACCACTCGGTTCTTCGTATAATACATTCAGTTTAAAATCTTGTTTTTGCAACCCTGGCATATCAATGGAGTACACGTTTTTCATCATCCATCGCCAAATGGGTAGCAATGGTCGCTGAGAAGTTGCTTTCATCATTTTCAAGAAAAGCACTTTTTGTACGCCTTGTGTAGAATCTAATGCGATATCCTGCGAGAATTCTCCTACCTGATAGACTTTACCATTAAGTGTATATTGAAAAGCTACGCCCAATACCTCATCGGGTTGCAGCTGCTGATTAATGGAAATAAATCCAATTTGGGGATTAAAATAGTATTCGTTAACATTTAACTTTCTAGCAAATGTCTTTTCATATTGCTCCACTGGTTTTAATCCCAAAGCCAACAAATTAGTATTGATCAATGCCGGGTTCCTGATATTAGGATTGCCAATCAACCTTCTGTAAAGATCATTCGTAGTATTACTAGGATAAGAGTTGGAGTTACCACCTAAATCAAATGCATTGTTGAATGGGTCGCCTTCTCCTAAGTCCATGAATGCAACTACATCTCTGGTATCAGTGGTTGCACCTGTACGGTTCGTTATCCAAACTTCTATCCGCTGTATCTGCACCTGACTATTTACCACAGGTACATTTTTCATAGCTTCATTGTAATGAGCCCTGAAATAGTCCCCTAATAGGAAATGTCGGTTATCTTCATAATCATCAAGTTTCTTGTCAAAAACTGATGTAGCTGCACCACCTTGCAACGCCAAAGACTGGCGTTGAGCCCGCTGATTAGCAAGTACACCGGTTACAAATAACTTTCCAAATTGCAACGATGTTTTTATTCCAAATAAACTTTGTGCGCTTGGTATTAAGGTCCCTTTTGAAGTAAACGATACATTACCTGCTTCCAAAGATTTTAAGACCTCATCATCCATTCCTTTATAGTCAAGCTTCAGTTGGTTTTCAAAGTCAAAATTGGCAAGTGTGTTATAGTTTATAGGCAACTTTAGTTTGTCTCCTATGTTTGCCGTTACATTTAGGTTCGAATTCATATCAAAATCAAAACCACCATTTCTTCTGGCACTTTCAGGCAATGTAGGATTATCAATTGTTTGTCCCTGGTAACCTGCCATTATATCTACATTGCCTTGAGGACGAATATCCACTTTAAGTCCATTGGGACCTATGCCAAAAATCCGGTCAAACAGCTTGTCGTAGGTTTTTAACTTTGGTCTTTCTACTTTTCGGTTAAGTAAGGTTAATGAATTAGCCCTTTTTCTGAAATATTCTGCTTCTGACTTCCTGGCCTGATATCTCATCATTTCTTCAAATGTGAGGTAGGTCGGGGTTCGGTAATTAGAACTACCGATTTTTTCTACAACATAGTATTGTTTTGTAACAGGATCGTATTGAATATCCCGCTGAACAGAACTTGAATCGGAAAAATAAAATGGATTGTTAGACCCATATGTAAATGGGTCGCCTCTACGGTCCTGAATAGGATAACGGGTAGTGTCGCCCGATTGAGCCAAACTTTGTTTGACACAAATAATCGAAGGCAGAATGAAAGATAAAACCCGGAAAAAGTAAATTAATCGACAGCTCAACACTCAATAGCTTTTTAAGTAGACATTCTCTCTATAGGCTTAGATACTTTTTAATGCTTTTTTGATAAGATCCTCTAGTATAATATTGCTGTCACCAGAAGTAGTAACGTTTTTTATTGCTTTTTCTGCATTCATTCTTGGTATTCCTAAAGAAATAAGTGCATTTAAAGCATCATTCTCTATTCTATTAGTCGCTGCATTTGATGTAAACACAATATCAGATGCATTTTTTCCTAATTTATCCCTCAATTCCAACACAAGTCTTTCTGCAGTCTTCTTCCCTATTCCCTTGATACTTTCCAGCAGCTTAACGTTGCCTTGAACAATTGCTTTTGTGATTTCTTCAGGCCTTAATCCTGACAACATCATTCGAGCGGTTGCTGCACCAACGCCTGAAACACTAATCAATTGGATAAACAATTCCTTCTCTGAATGCTCTCCAAATCCATATAACGTGTGCCCATTCTCAGTAATGTGCAAATAAGTAAAAAGCAACCCACTTTCTTTATCAGCAATTGCTGAATAGGTATTTAAACTAATGTGACAATCATAACCCACTCCATTTACATCCACGATAACCTGAGCCGGATTCTTGTTTACAAACTTCCCTCTTACGAATGCAATCACTTATTTGAAAAATTATTAGAACGATAAAAATATAGGATACGAATTGAAATACAAAGTAAATTTTAGGTTAAATACCAAAAACACCTGATTTAAAGCCCAAAAATGATCATTTTTAACTTTCGGGATTATTCAATTACTTTTATCGCTGATCTTAACCTAACTAATAAATGACAAAAAAGACTTTTGCTGCAATAACGGCTGTTGGCGGATATGTTCCTGACTACATATTAACCAATCAAGAGTTGGAACAATTAATAGACACCAACGATGAATGGATAAAAACTCGGACGGGTGTTGAAGAAAGGAGAATTTTGAAAGGCGAAGGCAAGGGAACTTCTGATTTGGGCGCACCGGCTATTCTTGATCTTTGTAAAAAAAGAGGCATTGATCCACTTGAAATTGATTGTATCATATGCTGTACAGTAACACCCGACATGGTTTTTCCTGCTACTGCAAATTTCATAGCTGATAAAATAGGGGCCAAAAACGCATTTGGTTTTGACCTTGGAGCTGCTTGTTCCGGTTTTTTATTTGGATTAACTACTGGAAGTGCCCTGATTGAGAGCAACCGTTATAAAAAAGTAGTAGTAGTAGGCGCTGATAAAATGAGCTCAATTATTGATTATAGTGACCGCACTACCTGTATTCTTTTTGGGGATGGCGCCGGGGCTGTTTTGCTAGAACCCAATGAAGAAGGATACGGAATACAGGACAGCATTTTAAAAAGCGATGGTAGTGGCGCAAAATACTTGCACATGAAAGCGGGAGGATCAGCAAAACCTGCTTCTGCTGCAACATTGGCAGCAAAAGAACATTTTGTTTACCAGGAAGGGCAAACTGTTTTTAAATATGCGGTCGTTGGCATGGCAGATGTTGCTTATGATCTAATCAGCAGAAATAACCTAACCGGCGATGATATTGCATGGCTTGCTCCTCACCAAGCAAACAAAAGGATAATAGAAGCTACTGCAAAACGCATTGGTTTACCATCAGAAAAGGTAATGCTAAACATAATGCGCTACGG
>JANMZN010000038.1:0-3584 GCA_031383285.1 Segetibacter sp. | reverse complement strand
TTTCTTTGCTGTCAAACTGCTTTACAAACTCTATAATGTTAGTACCTTCAAACATAAATGGCTATTTATTTTAGCAAAAATAATGTGTTTACTAATATAATTAGCTTTATTTATAAGGAGTGCCTAAATGCATACTTCTATTATTAAAATTGAAATGAAGCTAAATCAAATATCTTATTTGATTGCACATTATCAAATGAATAGAATTAAAAAATATTAAACGTGAATATTGTGAGTGCCTTAAGGTTATTAAATGTCAAACAAATAGATGCCAGCAATTAATTTATAACTCATATTTCCCAACTCAAATTAACTCCACTCCGACAACACTTGTTCGGTTTGATTTTTAGTATCCGGTTTATCTATAATCTTTATAATCTTTCCGCTTTCATCAATTAGAAAAGTTGTTCTATGGATGCCATCATAGGTTTTTCCCATGAACTTTTTCTCCCCCCATACTTGATACTTTTCTACAATTGTTCTCTCCTCATCAGCTATAAGCGGAAAGGGTAACTTATATTTTGTCTCAAATTTTTTATGACTTTTTACATTGTCAGTGCTTATACCTATCACCTGCATTCCATTGTCTAACAAGGTTTGATAGTTGTCTCTAAGATTGCAAGCTTGCGCAGTACAACCCGGGGTATCGTCTTTTGGATAAAAATAAAGGACTACTTTCTTTCCAATAAAATCTTTCAGCGATACTTTTTTTCCGTCTTGATCAACACCAGAAAATGCCGGAGCTTTCTTCCCTTCTTTTAATGCCATAAATTATTTTTTATCTGTAACAATGATCTTAATTAAATGTTTACCGGACGAATGAAAATAAGCGTTCTGCAATATTGCCTGCTTCATCTGTTGCCATTACTTTCAATTCATGCCTGCCAGCCGAAGTGCGCTCATCAAATGTATAAATATAAGTTCCTTTACTGTAGCCAAATAATATCCACTGCCCATCCAGATAGGCATTGAATGTTTTTACGTCTTCAATATTATCTTTTGCAATTAATGCAATGGAATGCTTGCCCCTGACACTGCCCCCATTTATCCACCCCAATAGAGAAATACTCGGTGCAATGGTGTCTAACAGCAATTTAAAATCGCCCAAGTACTTAAACTTCGCTTGAACCCTTCCATCTACCCAAATCCCTTTTTCTACTTCTACCCGCTTATTGCTTTGCAAGTGCATTACAATCCGGTCTTTTTTATTTTGAGGAATATCTACTGTGGGTCTTATTTGCACGATAAATGAGTCGTGAACAGGATATTTAAAGTCTGCTATATGGTGCAACGATGATACTGCCCGAACATCATTTGCAGGTTCTGACCGATGTACAAAAGGAACCAGATCATAAATTGCATTTGGCGAAAACAACACTTTGCAATCTTCCGTTTCAAACATATTTTCCTTGCCTTGGGGCATAGCAATCGCATTTGCTGGAAAAGTCAATTCCCGGGTAGAAGCAGGATCAAATCTAAAATTAAAAGAGATAGTTGAAGTATTGCCAGATACATCTTTTACCACAATTTTAGCCTTGTGAATGCTAGAATCTAAAGTGCGAATGACCCCGTCTGTTGGGCCTGAAAAATAGCTTCCTTTGTTGCCGGGCAGCTTGCCAATGTGTTGGATATAGCCACCGTTATTCATTTTTGTTTTATAGTCAATACTTGCATTTAAATAGCGGGTCTCGTCATAAGAAATATCGTCTAATGTAAAACCACTTTGCAGCACATCATCTACCCATAACTCTGTTTTATAAATTCCTACATGACCATGCATGCCGGTTATCATATCATCGGCACTAATGCCAAAACTGATATTTGGAGACTTTAATGTAACAACACCTGCTATAGTAATGTAATTGCCTAATGCGCCTTTTATTGGGATGGGCGTAGGGGTTGTTTGGTAAGTACTGTATCTTCTGTCGTAATAATACAATCTATAAATAGTTGGAGGGGTTCGATCTGGCAAGCCAAAGCCAAACAAGAGTGGATTAAGATTATTGCCTGTCTCAGTATCACGGATCTCGAAGTGCAGATGCGGACCTTGGGAACCTCCGGTGTTACCGCTTAGCGCAATAAACTGCCCTTGTTTTATCGGAAACAATTCAGGATCTATCTCTATTTCCTGTTCCCATTTTTGAGTATGATATTGTTGTTGCTTAATGTATGCAGCCAATTCAGGATAAAAGGTGTTTAGGTGCGCATACAATGTTGTATAGCCGTTAAAATGTTCTATGTAGAGTGCATTTCCAAAACCGCTTTTTTCTATTTTCACTTTGCGCACATATCCGTCAGCAGCGGCATAAACAGGAAGGTTCTCCCGTTGCATGGTACGAATGTCAAGTCCCATGTGATAATGGTTTGGCCGCAGTTCTCCAAAGTTGGCCACCAATTGCATTGGTATGCCCATTGGGTTTCTAAATGCACCTTGCGGATAATTTTCCGGTTGAGCTTTTTTCTTTTTTGCAACGACGGGTGGATCTGTCTTTTGCTCGGTTTCGGCAGAAGGGGGCGACAAAAAAATGGATGACGCCGAAACAGCTAAAAAGACAATAATATTTTTAACAAACGAAAACACTATGGATTATTAGAATTAGAAAACAAATATCTTATCATTTCTCCATTTTTGTGCTCAACTTTTTATCATTGTGAATCTTTTGTAAAGCATAGCCATTTCATTCACATTTTACTTTTTCAGTTCTTGCAGCACTTTTCGTATTTTTACCAAAACAAAAAGCATGTCAGTTATCAAACTTCCATTATTGTTTGCGGGTTCTAAAGGCGAAAAGAACCTATATACATTATTTGATAGTGGCGCAAATTTATCATGCATCAATCCTGATTATGTTGAAGGATTGGAACTGCCGGTAAGTCTCGGAAGAACTCGACTAATTTCTACAGCAAGCGAAGGACACTTTATAGAGATAAAAGAAAGGATTATTGTTGATTTTTATTTGCATGATGTTTTGTTAAGCGATGAATTTCTCCTGGTGCCCGGCCTAAGCGAAGAAGCTATCATCGGTGCAGCTACTATGCAGAAATGGCGTATCAAACTCAACTTTGAACACGATACGGTGGAAGTTGACCCCAAAGTGGCTAAGATGCAGTTGATTTAAAACCTTCTCAAAGATTATTATCAGCGGTTGCAAGTAAATGGAAACTTTATATTTGCGGCAAAACGAATTGCATGCTAATTATTGGACTTATAAGAGAAGGTAAACTTCCACAAGACAATAGGGTTGCGCTTACTCCTATTCAATGCCGGTATTTACAACTAAAGGTGAAAAATGTAAAAATCATTGTGCAGCCTTGTTCTACCCGTTGCTTTACAAACCAGGAATATATAGATGCAGGTATTGAAGTAAAAGAAGACCTAAGCGATTGCAATTTATTATTGGGTGTAAAAGAAGTGCCAATAAATGAATTGTTACCCAATAAAAGATACATGTTCTTTTCACACACAAAAAAGAAGCAGCCACACAACCAAAAGTTGATGAAGGCAATGATAGAAAAGAAAATTACCCTGATAGATTATGAGTGCCTTGAACACGAAGATGGCCAACGAATATTGGGTTTTGGTT
>JANMZN010000259.1:0-13010 GCA_031383285.1 Segetibacter sp. | reverse complement strand
TTCAAGTGCACGCTGAGAAACCCTGGCATAATCATCTTTTAGGTTTTCTCTATGGGGTTCTGTACGAGTTTGCAAATAGAAAATTTTTACAATCTTCTTTCCTCTCTCATCTGTAGAGCTAATAGGTTTAGAATAATCCCCTGCTTTCATGGTTTGCAACAAAATAACCACTTCTTTATCCAGTTGATCGATGGTTACAAACGATGAGCCATCGCGACCTTGTAAGCGACCACCACTAAATTTACTATTGTCATCTTCACTGTATTTATTAACTGCTTGTCCAAAACTTAATGTGCCATCCATCAGTTTTATACGAACACTATCCAATTTATCAAAAGACTCTTTTACTTCGTCCGCAGTTACAGGCGGAATGCGAAGTAAGTGTCGCACAACTGCATCATCTCCCGAACGGCTTACCAACTGAATAAGGTGCAAACCAAATTTAGATTTGACAACAGGTGAGATTTGCCCTTCTTTTAGTTTGAATGCTGCCGATAAAAAAGCTGGATCCCAGAATTTATCACTCTTATTTAGATTGTATTGACCTCCTGTTTCTTTACTTCCCGGATCTTCGGTATATTGCTTTACCAATTGCTCAAATTTTTTCTGACCGGATTCTACTTGTTTTTTCCATTCTAATAGTTCGCGGCTCACATAACTTTCTACTTCTCTATTTGCCTTAGGATAAAGCACCAATTCACTCAACTCCAGTCCACTTTCATAAAAAGCAAGACTGTCTTTTGGTATTTTTTCAAAATAAGCCTTCACTTCTATTGGCGTAATTTTAATATTCTCTACTATCTTTCTCCGCATTTGGTCTGCCTGATTTCTCTCTCTAAAAGGTTGACGAAAATCTTCTTTCAACTGGTAAATACTTTTGCCGGCAACTTCTTCGAGTACTTCTTTAGAGCCATACTGCATGATAAAAGACCTAACCTGGTTGTCAAGGCTTGCATCCAGATCTTCTTCACTTACAGGAAGTGAATCCTTTTCTGCCTGCAATACCAATGCTTTTTCTATTAATGCCCTTTCCATCAACATACATTCTGCGTTAGGCGGCAGTTGTGCGCCTTGTCTTTGCGCATCTATAATGGCATTGTAAATATCTGACCTTAGGATGATTTTGTCACCTACTTGCCCTGCAATTTTATCTGCTATCACTTTTTTTGGTTGTGCAAATAAACTAGTAGAGAATGCACAAACTGCTACACTCATCAATAACAATGAAATGTAGCTCGGGTAAAAATTATACTTCATAATGGTTTGAAACTCGTTCAAAAGTATTGATTTGATATTTTTTATTGCGGAATGGCAAGGGTTTTAACAAAATAAATAGCCTTTGGCATTGTGTACCAAAGGCTATTTATTTAATTTTTGACCAATATTATAATGTTCTCTTTACTTCTTCATTTTCAAATGCCTCAATGATATCACCCGCTCTTAGGTCATTGTAGTTCTTTATAGTAAGACCGCACTCCATATTGTTAGATACTTCTTTCACATCATCTTTGAAGCGTTTCAATGAAGCGAGTTCAGCACCAGCACCTTCACCTTTTGGATATTCAACTATACCATCGCGAATAATACGGATTTTAGCATTTCTAAATAGCTTACCATCCAATACCATACATCCGGCAACAGTGGCTTTATCAAATTTGTACACTTCCTTCACTTCCACATTTGCTGTGATTTTCTCTGTGAATTTAGGCTCAAGCATTCCTTCCATTGCGCTCTTGATCTCGTCAATAGCTGTATAAATAATGGAGTAAAGTTTAATTTCTACCCCTTCAGTCTCAGCCACTTTTGCAGCCTGGCTGGAAGGTCTAACATTAAATCCTATCAAAATGGCATCTGAAGCCGTAGCAAGCAATACGTCACTTTCAGATATCTGACCTACTCCTTTATGTACTACTCTTACTGCAATTTCTTCCGTAGAAAGCTTTTGCAATGAGTCGCTTAGTGCTTCTACAGATCCATCCACATCACCTTTTATTATCAGGTTCAGTTCTTTAAAGTTGCCAAGTGCAAGCCTGCGACCTATTTCATCTAGTGTAATATGCTTTCTGGCACGAAGTCCTTGCTCACGTAGTATTTGAGCCCGTTT
The DNA here is from genome assembly GCA_031383285.1 of Segetibacter sp. Lineage (GTDB taxonomy): Bacteria > Bacteroidota > Bacteroidia > Chitinophagales > Chitinophagaceae > Segetibacter. The sequence goes on along the minus strand of JANMZN010000259.1, from coordinate 10,906 downwards.
GTTAGCTATTTCTTTTGCTTCTGCTTCATCTTCATATACACGGAATTTTTCACCTGCTTGTGGAGCTCCGTTAAGTCCTAAAACCAATACTGGAGTAGATGGTGGTGCTTCTGTTAGTCGTTGATTACGTTCATTGAACATTGCTTTGATTTTACCAAAGTATTGTCCACTCACCATAATGTCTCCCTGTTTTAATGTTCCGTTCTGGACTAGTAAGGTAGCTACATATCCACGACCTTTATCCAAAGTTGCCTCTACGATTGTTCCACTTGCTTCCCTATCAGCATTTGCTTTCAAATCAAGCACTTCGGCTTCCAGTAATATTTTTTCTAGTAAAAGGTCAACGTTAATTCCTTTTTTTGCGCTCAACTCCTGGCTTTGAAATTTGCCACCCCACTCTTCTACAAGAATGTTCATTCCAGCCAATTGCTCATATATCTTTTGTGCATTTGCACCATCCTTGTCAATTTTGTTTACAGCAAAAATCATGGGAACACTTGCTGCCTGTGAGTGACTAATGGCTTCTTTTGTTTGTGGCATCACTGCATCATCCGCAGCCACAACTATAACAGAAATGTCGGTTACTTTAGCACCTCTGGCACGCATAGCTGTAAATGCTTCGTGACCTGGCGTATCCAAGAAGGTGATTTTTTTACCGGTTGCTGTTTTTACCTCATAGGCACCAATATGTTGAGTAATACCACCCGCTTCACCGGATACCACATTTGCATTTCTTATATAATCCAGTAATGATGTTTTACCGTGGTCAACGTGTCCCATTATCGTAACAATAGGAGCTCTTGGCTGAAGCTCTTCAGGATCATCTCTATCATCTTCGTCATCTATCTCAGCTTGGGCTTCCATGTCAATGAACTCTACATCATATCCAAATTCGCTGGCCACCAATTCAATTACCTCTGCATCCAAACGTTGGTTAATTGATACCATGATTCCTAGGCCCATACACTTACCAATCACCTCTGCAAAACTCACATCCATTAGGTTAGCTAGTTCACTTACGCTGATAAATTCCGTAACCATTAATTTGTTATCTACAGTGCCGTCTGACTGCTCATCCCTTTCATCCCTTTTGGCCTTTCGATTCTTTGCTTTAATACTTTTTCCACGACCAGATCCACCCGCCAACTTAGCTTGTGTTTCTCTTATTTTATCTTGTATCTCTTTTTGATCTATTTCTTTATCGTCTCTTCTTTTTTCGGTACTACGTGGGCCAAACCTGTTAGGTTGGCCTGGCCTTCCAGCTCCGCCGCCACCTTGAGCAGGGCGATTAAATCCTGTACCACCACCTGCTGGCCTTTGTTGCGCACCTGGCAACTCAGAGGACCTTGGTCCAAAGCGGTTGTTGGGCCCTGTACTTTGGGACTGCCCCTGTACACCACTTGGTCTATTTTGCTGAGCTTGTTCGCCCTTTACAGGAATTCGTTTGCGTTTGCGCTTTTCCTGATTGCTAAGCCCTTGGCCTTGTTTAGGTCTGGTATCGCTTTCAACAGGAAGTTCTATTTTGCCTAAAATCTTAGGTCCTTCTATTTTTTCAGCTTTAATATTTGAAATAACAGGAGGCGCATCAATCGCCGCAGCTGGCACAATTACTGGCTGAACCTGAATAATAGGAGCTGGTGCAGGGATTACTACAGCTGCTACGTCCTCAACTTTTTTGGTTTTAGTTTTTGTTGTTTTCGCAGGCTTTACCGGCTCTTGTATAGGCTCTTCTTTCTTTTTTGTTCCTCGCTTTGGCCTGGTTGAAGAGTCGATTGCCGAAAGGTCAATGGTTCCAACAATTTTAGGACCATCGATTTCCGGGGCATCAATTTTTATTGATTTTGAACCAGTTGGTTCAACAACTATTTCTTCAATAATTGTTGCTGGTATCGGAGTAGGGGGTACTATTTCTACTACTACCGGAGTTTTTACTACTGGTACCTCTTCTTTGGGCTGTACCACCACTACTACTGGCACAGGCTGAGGTTCCGGCACTTTCTCTTCTACTACTGGTGCAGGTGGAGCTTCTACTTTGTTTTCCTTTTTAATAAAGGATATTTCCTGCTCATCTCTCTTCTTCCTATTCTCCTGTACACCTTTTGGGATTTCAACAAGGTCTGCCTTATTCTTAGCCACCTTATCCCCTTGAAATTGCAACTGCAGGGAACGATACATATCATCGTTCAATTTTGCCGTTGGCTTCAGTTCTTCCTTATTAAAACCTTTACCTACCAAAAAATCAATGAGGGTATCCTGCCCAATATTGAACTCTTTGGCGGCGGCTAATAATCTAGGTAATTTAGTTTCTGTCATTCAGTATTTTTATACGAGGCTTCTACAGCCCAAAAGTAATCCTAAGTTCTATCTAGTATGCGGTTTGTATCATCAATACAAGATTAAATTATTAAAATGAATTTGCCGGGTAAAAATTACTCGGCAAATTCATCGTTAACTATCCTTGATCAAATTCTGCTTTCAATACATCCATCACTTCTTTGATGGTTTCTTTTTCCAAGTCCGTTCTACGCTCTAGCTCTTCGGCCGTCAAAAGCAATACGCTGCGGGCTGTATCACAACCAATTCGCTTCAATTCATCAATTACCCACGATTCTATCTCATCGCTAAATTCTTCCAGATCTATGTCAAATTCTTCTACTTCTCCTTCATTATCGCGATAAACGTCTATTTCAAACCCAGTTAGTTCACAAGCTAGTTTAATGTTTACGCCCCTTCGACCAATGGCAAGGGAAACCTGATCTGGCTTTAGATAAACACTTGCATGCTTTGTTTCCTGATTAATATCCATGCTGGTTATTTTGGCAGGAGTAAGAGAACGCTGTATTAAAAGATTAATATTATTTGTCCAGTTTATGACGTCAATGTTCTCATTTTTTAGTTCGCGTACTATACCATGAATACGGCTTCCCTTCATACCAACGCAAGCCCCAACAGGATCAATACGATCATCAAAACTTTCAACGGCCACCTTGGCTCTTTCTCCCGGATCGCGAACGATTTTCCGAACAACGATTAAACCATCAAATATTTCTGGCACTTCTATTTCTAGCAACTTTGATAAAAATTTGATGCTCGTACGGCTTACAATAATGACAGGGCTGTTATTTTTAAGATCCACTCTTTCTACAACTGCTCGGATAGTCTCCCCTTTTTTGAAAAAGTCGCTAGGTATTTGTTCAGATTTAGGAAGGATTAGTTCACTACCATCTTCATCCAAAAGAAGTACCTCTTTTTTCCATACCTGGTACACTTCGGCACTAATTATTTCTCCTATGCGATCACTGTATTTTTTAACGAGTACATTCTTTTTAAGATCGCTAATACGACTGGCCAAAGTTTGCTTTGCTGCAAGAATAGCGCGGCGGCCGAAATCATAGATGTTCATTTCTTCATATAACTCTTCGTCCACCTCAAAATCCGGCTCTATTTTAATAGCATCGCTGTAAGCAATTTCTGCCAAAGGGTCCATCACCTCGCCATCAGGAACAATCAATCGGCGACGAATAATTTCAAGGTCACCCTTTTCGGCATTTACAATCACATCAAAGTTCTCATCTGTTGTAAATTTTTTCCGGAGCAATGTTTTAAACACATCCTCTACCACCTTCATTAGCGTGGGGCGGTCAATGTTTTCTGCATCCTTAAATTCCTGGAATGCATCACTTAAGTTAATACTTGCCATAATTGTTGTACTTAGTATTAAGTATTTGGTTAGAACTGTACTTGTACAGTTGTTGTTTTTATGTTTTCAAATAGAATCGAAAATTGATTTGTTTCAGCCTTTTTGCCTTTACCTGATGTGCTTTCTATCAACATATCCAAGTCTGTAACGGCTACCAATTTCCCTTCTTTCTGTGTTGCATCCAAAAAAGTAACCAACACACTTCTACCAATATTTTTTTTGTATTGGCGAAGCAATTTCAAGGGTTCATCTACACCGGGAGAAGACACTTCCAAAGAAAAATCTCCATCAGGATACATCTCTTTTTCCTCCATTTTATGATACAACTTGCGATTGTACCTTATACACTTTTCAATAGACATGCCTTCGTCGCAATCTATAAAGATCTTGAAATTATTAGTCGGCTTAATTCGAATGGACACTAAAAAGTCTCCCGGTTCAGCTTCTAGAAGTTCATTCAACATCGCTTCTACTTCCTGTATTATGGTTTCGTTGGCCATAGTATAAAAGAGAAGGGAACGTTACCGTTCCCTTCTATTGTTTCATTTTTCCGTTGCAAATTTACAGAAAAGCACCTATACATTCCAAATTAGTTTCAAAATAGAGTAGGTATATGCAATAATTTTGCGTTAAGTTTTTGCAAAAACAGACCTTAATCTAGGATTTTTAGCTTCTGATTTCTTGTTGATAGTACCTTCGCTATATTATGATCACACGCCTTATTTTTTGGGCTATTGTCGCTTATATCCTTTACAGATTTGTATTTAATTTTTTAATTCCTATTTTGATTGCCGGAAGCAAGATTAGAGCACAAATGAAAAATATGAGAGAACAGGTCAATGGATTCAATAACCCCTCTACAAATGAAAGCAGTTCTACAATAAGAAAAGAAGAACAATCTGAAAAAGCGGGAGAATATATTGATTTTGAGGAAATAAAATAGCTAGATTCTCTTATTACGTTAGCACTTATCTTCTTTCCCACTGATTTCTAGAAAACAATAAACTGCTTTGCCTAAATGACAACAAATCATTGTATTCACTTCCTTTTCGGCATATTGTAGTTTTCTATTCAAAGCTCAAGATCCAATACCGTTTTTGGATATTGAAGAAGTATAGTGTTCAACCCTATCTTTTGGGCACCTTCTATGTTTGAAGGCGTATCGTCAATAAATAAAGTATCTGATGCGCCTAAATTTTCGAGGGCTAATAATTTAGAAAATGCTTCAGGATTTGGTTTTCTAGCTCCAAGTTCATGAGAATAATAAGCTTTTATAAAAAAATCTTCGAAGTGTTGGTCGCCTATTGTTTGTTTATATATCTGTTGAAATGCATCATAATGAATGATATTGGTATTGGAGAACAAGAATATTCGGTATCGTTTTTTTATTTTATTTAGCCATTGAATCCTCTCTATTGGAAAATGACCAAGCATTGCATTCCATGCAGTACGAATTTGCTGATCCGTTATTTGCGTTGCTGTTTCTCTTCTAAATGCATCGTAAAATTGCGCTGGATTGTAATCCCCGGTTTCAAGTTTTTTAAAAAAGTCAGATGCAGTATGTTGAGTATAGAAGTAATCAAAGTTTGAGATGCCTAATTCAGCAAAAGCTACTTTGGTTTTCTCAAAGTCAATTTCGATGAAAATACCACCCAGATCAAAGATGATGTTTTTTATTTTTTTCATAGAAGCAAAAATAGTGAAGCGGGAAATGCGAAAGTTTCTATATTTGCAGCCGCTTCTTAAAAATCTGCGAAGGTTTTTTCAAAGCAGGGCCTATAGCTCAGTTGGTTAGAGCACCTGACTCATAATCAGGTGGTCCTAGGTTCAAATCCTAGTGGGCCCACTTAAGACGAAAGTCTTTATATCGAAAGCACTCAATGAAAATTTGGGTGCTTTCTGTTTTTTGAAATCTGTCGTTGATAGGTTTTTAGGATTGTGCAACCAACTAAAAGGTAATCTGAAAGTAAGGTTGTAGTAAATGTCCAACACAAGTTGTAGTTGATTTTGAAATTCTTTATTAATAACTTTAAACTATACTTTAATAAATGAATTAAGACATCAATTTAAGTAAATTTCATATGCCCTTTAACTTGTCTTTTATTTGCCTCAAGATAAAATTGATCCCTAAAAGATTAGATAAATAATTGCAATGCTCCATTTTCATTACTATCAAAGCTCCTTCTTATTACATATACATTCCAATTTATGAACTAATCAATTCTTTATTTTTATTTTTCCGTTAGGATTATATCTTTGACGAATTAATGGCATGCCTCTTTTTTATTCCAAACAATTATTTTTCAATAAAAGACCGAAATTGAAATGCTTTTTAATTCCATCGATTTCGCAATTTTTTTGCCTATAGTTTTTATACTTTATTGGTTTATTGCAAATAAAAATTATAACAAGCAAAATATTTTACTTCTAATTGCGAGTTATTATTTTTATGCATGTTGGGATTGGCGATTTCTTTTTTTGTTGATTTTTTCAACGTTACTAGATTATTATACTGGATTGAAAATGGAAGATGCTCCTAACCAAAAGCTGAAAAAATTTTGGCTCTGGTTAAGTATCATTATAAATCTAGGGTTTCTAGGCGTTTTCAAATATTATAATTTTTTTGCAACATCATTTGCCGAAGCAGGAGCTACACTCGGGTTAAAATTTGATCCGTGGACATTGAAGGTTATTTTGCCGGTAGGTATATCATTTTATACTTTTCATGGATTGTCGTATGTGATAGACATTTACAAATCAAGAATTAAAGCAGAAAGAAAGTTTATAGATTATGCTGTTTTTGTTTGTTTTTTTCCGCTGTTAGTTGCCGGACCAATAGAGAGAGCTACTCACTTGCTACCCCAAATCAAGAGAGAAAGAACTTTTGACTACACAAAAGCCATAGACGGTTTGCGACAAATACTCTGGGGATTGTTCAAAAAAGTTGTGATCGCTGACCAATGTGCAGATTTTGCGAATATGATTTTTAATAACTCAGCAGCATATGGGGGAAGCACATTATTGTTGGGCGCCCTTTTCTTTACCTTCCAAATATATTGCGATTTTTCCGGATACTCAGACATAGCATTAGGCACGGGTAGGCTTTTTGGAATTGAGTTACTAAGAAATTTTGCCTTCCCGTATTTTTCACGTGATATAGCAGAATTTTGGAGGCGGTGGCACATTTCATTATCAACCTGGTTTAGAGATTATTTATACGTACCATTAGGTGGAAGCAAAGGTGGAATGTGGATGAAGGTGCGGAATACTTTTATCATTTTTATTGTAAGTGGCTTTTGGCATGGGTCCAATTGGACATTTATTGTATGGGGTGGGCTAAATGCTATTTATTTTTTACCGCTTTTGTTAACTAATAGAAACAGGAATAATTTAGAAATTGTAGCGCAAGGAAGGTATCTGCCATCTCTTAGAGAAATACTCGGTATGCTTGGAACTTTTGGCCTTACTGTATTGGCTTGGATATTCTTTAGAGCAGAAAATATCACTCATGCATTCCAATATATTTCTGGAATATTTTCTCATTCTTTTTTTACAGTTCCTAAGTTTTCTGAAATGGGTAGGGCACTTACTTGTATTATCTTGATTGGTGTATTACTTCTTGTAGAGTGGGTTGGTAGAGAGCATCAATATGCCATTGCAAGGCTTGGATTTGGTTGGAAAAGGCCAATAAGGCACGTTTTTTATTATTTACTTATCATTTTTATTTTTTATTATGCCGGTAAGGAACAACAATTCATTTATTTTCAATTTTAGCAAGTGAAGATTTTTATAAGAAAAGTAATTTTTTTTCATAGCATTCTCTTTCTATTTTTTATTGTTAATATAGTTGCTAATTATATTATTTTCAATAATAGCAAAGTTCCTGTTAAGAAGGCGAACATCTGGATCGTGGGAGATTCGCATCCTCAAAAAGGTTTTAAGCCAACATCCTTTTTATCGGCAGAAAACATTTCTAAACCAGGTGAACCATATGTTGTTTCATTTTGGAAATTAAAATATATTTTCAAGCAGAAACATCCTGACACTTTAATTATTGGCTTTTCACAGCATAATTTTTCCGCTTTCAATGATCAAAAATTCTCCGACAAAAAATGGGAGGCTACTATGTTTGAGCGGACATATCTTATTGGTGATTTTAAAGATTTAAAAGACATTAAAGTAGACAACAAGGCGTACTACAATATGTTTTTTCGAAAAATGTGCCTATTTCCTACTAACAAGCATTTTGAATTTCTAGGCAAATATGTAAATTCAGCCAAATCAAAAGTTACAGATACTGATGAAGCCATTAAAAGACATTTTTTTTACAAGGATAAGATCGTTGGCTTATCTAATACTTCAAGTAGTTACCTAGACTCAATAATAAACTTATGTAAGATTTATAACGTTAAGCCCATACTTATTGGAATACCTGTCACCAAAGTATATTTCGATAAAATTCCCAACTTATATAAAACACATTACGAAACAGAGAAAAAAAAGTGGTCTATGAATCATGTGCCAGTGGTGGATATGACAAACACTTTTTACGCTGATAAATTCTACCTTAATTCAGATCATTTAAATGACATTGGTGCTGCGTTTTTTTCTAATCAGGTTCGTGAATATTTTGCGACAAACAACAACGTAAATAAGTAGGCACGTTGTGAATTAAATACCGCTATATAATTATTGCCCTCTATTAATCTAAAAGATGTAAGAACTAAAACTTGTATAAAAAATTAATTACAAGCATATTATTTGATTATTTCGGCATTTTATTTTATTTATTAGCCGTGTAAATATTGTCTAGCTCTAATTCTCTTACATTCATCGATGCATTTATACATTTTTCAACTATTGCAGATATGCACCATTAACTTTTTGGGAAATTACATTATTGAGAAGCAGTTACTTTCCTAAAGCTGCAAAAAACAAAATTCTGTATTGTATTTAATGGGGTAACGTGGTCAATCGTAATACATTTTATTTTCTCGAAATAACTTTTCAACCGTTTTGTCATGGTTGTTTCAGAATACTGTTTGATTGTTAGACCACTGCATTTTTCTGGTCCTTGTTCAGAAAAAGTACCCATTATCAATATACCTTTTGGATTAATAAATTGTTGAGCTGTTTCCAAGTAATGAGCGATTTCCTTTTCATCTGTCAAGAAGTGAAATGCAGCGCGGTCGTGCCAAAAGTCGTAATGTTCTTTTGGTATAAAGGTGGCTGCATCTGCAACTATCCATTTTACTTTTGTAGCGCTACTTCCCAAACGCTTTTTTGCTCTTTCAATAGCTGATGTAGAAATGTCAAGAATGGTAATATCCTTATAACCCAAATCAAGCAGACAATCAACCAACAAACTATCGCCACCACCAATATCTATCATCTTAGCTGTTTTAGGCACGTTAAATTGCTTTAAAAAACCTAAAGAGGTATTAGGCGATGGTTCAAACCAACTCACTTCTTTCAAATTTTTGGTTTGATAAATATGCTCCCAATGTTTTTTTCGATCAAACTTTTCCATTGTTTAAGGATGTTTGTTTATCGCAATAATGATAGTGGATTGTCGGTTTCAAAAATCATATATTTCGTCTAAAGTAACCGCCCAATTCCTATCAAATAATCAGCTAAACTACCGATTGCTTTTGCATCAATAGCAATCTGTTCCTGTGCTTCTTTCCAATTTCGTTGCTCTATAGCCTCGCGTATGCCAGGCAAAGTTTTTACTCCATAACCGGTATAAAAACCTGGTGCATATATGCTGTGCTTATACCACGATCTTTTGGGTAGTCCTTGGGCTACCAATAATTGCTGTTCTGCCTTGTACAAAGCCTGGTTTACAACATCTGTAACCGGAACATACTTGTTCTTCAGTTTAGTGGATAAGGTATCGGCACTTTTTCTCAACAGCAGCAAAGCATTTTCCAATGGTGAGAAATTCAGAAATGGCACCTCTTCTTTTGCTTTAGGGGAAATGAATATATCAGTTGGATCTGCTGCTAATACATATTTGTTTTCTGCTAACAATCGGTTCTCTATAGCAGTACTTTCTCTAAGATTGTCGGTCATGGTCATCAATTCTGTTGCATATCCGTTAATGGTGGAATAGAGGTCTGTAAAATCAAAAGGAACGGTTGGTGCATTTGCCAATCTCAAAGCTGCATAGCCAGCCGTTTTTGCAAGTGCAACACCGTATTCAAACGTTGGGTCTTTGAATCTCCGGTATAGATCGTAAGAGTCATAAACAGAATGATACTCACCGCCTTCGTCTTCGCCTCCAAAACCCAGATTAAGGCAAGGAATACCTAAGTGCTGTAAAAAGGAGGAATAATCTGAGCCGCTGCCAAGTGCTCCTAGTTCCAAAGTGGTTTGAGCTAGTTTATCTTTCTTTTCTTTTGTGGTGGATGCATTGACAATGTCTGCTGCTTTTTTTCGCTCATATACACTCACTTTCGTTTGTGGATCGATTACGTTTTTAGCTACCCCATCCATAAGCTTGGTAAGTGCATGAGAACCTCCGGCAAATAAAAAGCCACGTCCGTTACCATCAGAATTTATGTAGGCCACACATTTCTGTTGCAACTCTTTGGCATGCGTTTCTGCCCATTCTGTAGAGCCAATCAATCCGGGTTCTTCGCCATCCCATGCGCAATAGATGATGGTTCGTGCAGGCTTCCATCCGTCCTTTACCATTTCACCAATACTTTTTGCTTCTTCCAATAAAGCGGCCAATCCACTAATCGGGTCTGCGGCGCCATTTACCCATGCATCGTGATGGTTTCCTCTTATCACCCATTCATCTGGGAAATCCCCCCCCTTCATCATGCCAATAACATCATAACACGGCACCATCTTCCAATCGAAAGCAAGTTGTAGGTGAACGATTGCTTTGCCGGGACCTACATGGTAAGTAATAGGCAAGGATCCTCGCCATGCAGCCGGTGCTACCGGTCCTTCTAAGGCTTCTAGTAGTGGTTTGGCATCGTGATAACTAATGGGGAGCACAGGTATTTTTAATAAGTTGGGTGCTTCGTTGTGAGATGCTATTCGTTGAGCATCTTCGGTTGCGCCAATGCCGGGTGTCAGTGGATCTCCCGGATAAATAACCATATCCATCACACTGCCCCGTTGTGCTCCATATTCATTTTTAAAAGGACCTTTGGGATATACATCCCCCTGAAAGTAGCCGTCTTCTTTGGG
>JANMZN010000257.1:0-15751 GCA_031383285.1 Segetibacter sp. | reverse complement strand
TTGATACCATTGGTCAACGAGAGATTAAAAGAAGGGTATTTAGACCCTATGCTGAACTTTGCTGAAGGCAATTCAACATATTTTGTACCAGGTTGCCACCGCAAATTAACAGTAGTAACAAATGCCTGGTGTGGAGTAAATGAAATATTGGGTGTAAATTCTCTATCATCCAAATTTCTCCATTTGGCTACGGAAGTATTTTCTAATGGAAGTCTATTTTGAAATTGAGCGTATAACGAAACAACAAACCCATTTCCCAGCTCTTGAGCAACCCGTGCACTGCCAAACGCTGCTTCATATATTTTCATATAGTTCCTTTCATAAAACAAGGTTGAAAATGTATTAAGTCGAGGAGCTATTGGATTGCTATTATCAAGTTGATAAACTCTTTTTCCTCCGGCCAAACTAATATTAGAAAAATGCTTTTTCCCGAAGGTATAAGATGTACTTAGCCATGGGTTGAAGTGTTCATTTCCAAAACCGTAACGTAGGTGTGGAGAGATGCTTAAACTCTTCCGCTGATTGGTTCCATAACTTTTGAAATAAGATGGAGAAAAATCTATCACTACGCCTTCCACGGTATTGTAATTAAAGCTGCTAATAATACCATCAATTGAAACGTTGACTTTACTTTTTTCTTTAGAAAAGGATTGGCCTGTTGTAAGCAATGAAATTGGCCTTATTTTATTTCGCTTTCTATCAAGCGAATCCATGTACTTTGGATCTTTTCTTACAATCTCAAGGCTGTCCTTTTTTCGATAATCTTTTACCTCTTCATCAAGTAGCGGTACAGGTCTTACAGTATCCCAGTAAGCAGTTGATTTCTTATTTGCACTATCTTCAAACTTAAGAACAGTGCTGCCAAAATATCCCTTTTCGAAGGTTGGATCCAAATCAAAATTATCATACACCTGTACGAAACTACCGGTTACATCAAAACTAAAAATCTTGATGGCAGGATAAATAGTTTGCTGTTTGATGACCCATTTATTTTTGTACGGTATATAAATCTGATCAATCTTCAAGGTATCTATAAATTGCATTTGGTTTTCTTTGTACAAAACCAATTCAACGCTCTGAATACGCCATTCGTCTTCTATAATATTAATAAATCCATTGAATAAAGGTTCATACTTCCGTTTAGGAATAACCTTTATTCTATTGATCATTTGATTGTTTTCAAAAAAAGTTCCTTCAAACTTATATTTATAATACGCCAACGCATTGTTGGAAATTGGAGAAATAAATCCACGTGGATTTGTATTACCCAATTTAACTGTGTTCTCATAAAAAGAAACAATTTGCGGATTAGCAAATCCGAATCCATCACTTTGCCCACTTACTCTAGAAGACGTGACAACCACTTTTCTATTCGGTTCTTCCACCGAATATTTTGCCACTGTTTCAGATAAAAAAATCATCCTTTTTTTACTAGTATCTCCATCTTCAAAATCTACTGTCTGTCCCATAAATTTTTTAGGAGAGTCCCTCAATTTCATTTGCCCTTTCAAATAAACATCTGTTGAAAAACGCTTTATCTCTGTTTCATAATAACTCCTCTTTTTAATTGCATTTCGAATAATGCCATAAGCAGGGTCCTCTCCTTTTTTAATGATTACAGTTCCCAGATCATATTGTTGTTCTTGGAGCTCAAAATTGACTATCTGATCATCTTTACCAACAGCAATTTTTTTCTCCAAACTTTTATACCCAATGTGCTGTACTACTATGGTATATTCTCCCGGTCTTAGAGAGATTAAATACTTGCCAACATTGTTGGCGGTAGTACCTTGAAGTGTTCCCTTGACCAAGACAGAGGAAAATGCTAGGGGCTGCTTTTTATTGTCAGAAATAGTTCCGGATAACTTTCCTGCATAAACAGGAAAAAAATATGCAGTAGTCAAAAAGGCAAGAAGTAATTTTATTTTCAAAGTTGTTTTTTTAACTGATGAAGGTAATTATAACTTGATTACAAGGAAGTTGAAGGTAAATTTTAACGATTAATTCTTCCTATTTAATATAAACGAAAGTTTAATAAAACTACCAGTAAGTGCTGCCATTCCGGCCACTATACCGCCAACAAATGCGGCTATTATAATCAATACAGATGAGTTGCCCATTTGCAATACCACTGCTACTTTAGAAGAAAGCAATTGGGCATTGCGAACATCAAGTATTAATGCATGAATGGACCATAATGCCGATACCGCAATAAACGCAGCTGTAAATGATTTTACTTGAGACTGCTGCATCACAATGGCACCAATAAATGCAGCCATAGCAATATACCACCAAGGCAGGTAAAGGACTACAGCAAAACACATTAAAGACGTCAACAAAACTGCTATTGTAAACTTCATAATTTATGATTTTGAAAAGGTCATTTTCCACTTCATATTTTTTCCAATAATTATATCTTTAAGGTTCGTAAACTGAAGTTTATAATAATTCCCTTTTACCCAACTATTGATAAATGTATCGTAATACTTACTACCTGGGTTTCCACTTTGTCCTCCGGGATAAACTCCTACAGCCTGAATACTATCACTCATCTGAACAATCATCCTCCAACTAGGTCCATGATTACCATTTGCCGCATTTATAATATTTGAGCCACCACCAATTGGTAAATGCAATTTGCTTAAAGCCGGAATTTTAAGTAGATGCCTTACCCCTGTATCCTTGAATTTGCCCCAAGGAAGTGCTTTGTTCGAATCAGCAAATAAAATTTCTTTCATTGATTTATGAAACGCATTGGTCAATATTGTCGAAATATTTTCAACACCTTTTGTTTTTATATCATCAACGAATCTTAAAGTGGTATCGTTCTTTAGCAAAACTCCAAGCATCGTACTTTCATTTGGATACATGATTGGAGTTGTTACGACTGAAAATTCATCATCAAAAACTGACTCCATAAGCTGATCCCACCATATATTAAAGATCGTGGCACCTGTTTCATTGATATCATTTCTAAAATTCCAACTTTTGAACTGCTGCAGGTACTTCAACTCATCTTTAGAAAGCTTTGTCTGGTCAAGGTATTTCAACATTGGCGCATAAGCCATTTCAGCAAATACATTGTAATTATCATTCTGCATTCGCTCCATATCCTGTATGGTAATCGAAGACATCTGTTGCAATTTCCTATTGATGATAATACCCCTGTATATTTCTGCCGGCCCCGATAAATAATACGGATAAGTTTCATCGGCTGCTAGTTGATTGGCGCTGCTTACAAAGCCACGCTGCGGATTGTACAGTGTTGGATTTTCACGGGGAGGGATAAATCCTTGCCATTGAAAAGTGGTATCAGTCCCCGACATTAAAAAATCACCTTGCCGCCTCCATTTGGCAGGGAACATTCCTTGCTGGCGTATCGCAATAGTATTTTTTTTGTCGGCATAAACAAAATTCTGACCCGGGCATTGGTAAGTATTAATTGCTCTCAAAAAGTCAACATAGTTCCTTGCATGGTTCAACTTATTGAAAGTCCACAATTCATTGCTTGCATCATGCGCTTTCCAACGAAGTGCATAATATTTCCCATTTTTTAATGGATTGCCAAATTGTTTGTCATACATCACAGGACCCCAAACTGTCATCGCTATCTTTTCTGTAATGTTTGTACCCCCTTTAACTTTAATTATCTCCTCTCTGAATTCAGCTTTTTTCCAAACCCCATTGTATTTGTATTCCTGCATGGTACTATCACGGAAATGTACCTCATAATAATCCTTTACATCTCTACCAGAATTGGTTACTCCCCATGCAATGCTGTCATTAAACCCGATAATTACAGAAGGTGCACCAGGAAAACTAACTCCATATGTACTATAAGTGGGCGTAGTGATCTGCATTTCGTACCACAACGAAGGAAGGTTTAAACCAAGATGAGGATCGTTGCACAAAATAGGGGCACCGCTTTTTGTTTTTGTTCCTGATACTGCCCAATTGTTACTACCGTTGTTTTTGTTTGGTTTAATTACCAATGAAGAATCTGCCATTGGATTGGAGACATACAATAACGAATCCGCATTTGAAGGTTTGATCACCTTTATACTTGCCAACTCAAACAATGTCCCTTTGGGAACAATTGGATTTAAACTATCCTGCGTAATTGGATATAGTTTTTCTATATCAGCTGCAGAAAAATGAGAAAGTGCATTGGTCATTTCGAAATCATTGTCACTTCCTGCCAAATCGAAAGACATATACTTTAAGAATAAGCACGTCTTCATATTTGTCCAAGGTTCCGGAGCATAATTAAGCAATTTATACTCCAAAGGATAATACTCAGATCTTAGTGTACTGATATATGAATTTATACCTGCGGTATAAGAATCAAGTTCTTTTTTTGTGGTTTCATTTGCTTCTAATTCTTTGAGCGATTGTTCCGCTCCATATACCATCCCTATTCTTCTGAAGAATTTATCTATTCTCAAAAAATCTGTTGTTCCTGCCTTTTCCCCCATTATTTCACTCAATCTACCTCCTGCGGCATGCGTTTGAAATTCCATTTGCCAAAGCCGAAATTTTGCATGTAAATATCCTTGAACAAAATAGGCATCATTTTCTTGTTCGGCATAAATATGAGGCACTAATCTTTTATCAAAATACACTTCTACCCTTCCGCTAAGATCAGGAAACATTAACGATGCATCAAAAGATGCGTTTTCTGATTCCGCATTCTGCCAAAACCCTTGTTGAGGTGAAAAAAAAGCTCCAAATCTTGGCGTTTTATTTCCTGATATTGTGAGTTGGGTATTAAGCAGCACAATCAAACCTGTAGTGATTACTGCACAAATCAAAAATGGGACAACTCTCATACAGAATAAATAAGGAGGCTAAAGTACATATTTTGGTACACTAAATTTGTAATGCGGCAAATGGACCTGACTTTTAGATTGAAAATTGCATTTTAAAAATTTTAACAATTATCTACACCTCTTTTCGTAGTTTGAAGATAACTGCTCAATTTATTTCTTATACATTTGTTTTTCTGTTGAACAAATTACTTTTTTTCCTGTTGAAACCAACAAATAATCACGCTAAATTATATGAAAATTTTTTACAACTTGATTACTCTTTCCTTAGCAATCATTACTACCACTACTTCCAAAGTTTTTGCACAGGAAAGTGTTGCAATCGTCAAAGCAGAATGGAAAGTGGCAGAATGGCAATCCAGTGAATTTAAAACTGATAATGACACCAAAGTTATTTATGCAGTTCGCAACGATGCAAAAGGAATCCATTTGCTCATAAAAGGGGGCGACCGAATGCTTCAGGCAAAAATTCTGATGGGCGGTATGCAAATTATGCTGGATCCATCGGGCAAAAAGAGTAAATCCATTGGCATCAATTATCCATTGCCAGGCAAGTTTGACATGAGACAATTCAGAGGTGGTCAACGACCTAGCGACAGTACCCTTCGTCAGCGTATGTCTGACACTACCAGGCGCCAACGACCAGACAGTGCAAGACGTGGTGGTGGTAGGTTTGATATGAAAAAAATGCAGGAACAAACTTTAGCTCAAAAGAAAGAGATAGAACTATATGGTTTCACTGATGAAAACAATGGACTAAGCCTAGTTGCTGAGTCTCCGGTAAAAGTTGAAATCGGATATGACGCTAAAGATACCATGATTTATGAAATTTGTTTTCCTTACAACGTTTTCACTAAGGCTCCATCAACTGGCGACAAATTGTCAATAGGATTTGTAGTTCGGGGGATGCAAATGCCCGAATTTGGTGAGGGAAATAGAGAAGGCGGTGGAGATAGGGCTGGCGGTGGTGGAGGATTCGGTGGTATGCCTCCAGGTGCAATGATGGGCGGTGGTGGTGGAGCCGGTGGTGGACAAATGGACTTTATGAAAATTTTTGAAGACAATTCTTTTTGGATAAAACATACGCTTACTTCTTATTAAATGAAATCATTACTACTGCTACTGCTCTTTATTAGTTATTCGGGACTGTTTGCACAGAATATTACTGTCAGAGGATGGGTAAAAGATTCCGCTAATGCTCCATTAGCAGGAGCGAATGTTAGTTTAATTGAAATCAATAAAGATACGGCAAGAACAACGACCGATAACAATGGGCAATTTATCTTCTCAAAAAGAGCTTCAAGAAATTTTACCCTAATTATTGACGCTTTTTCAATGACTACTTTCAAAAAACAATATGCTTTTGAAACAGAGAGCAATATCATCAACATCCGAAACATTGTAATAACTCCAAAAAACAATGCTTTAGAGGATGTGACTGTAACAACAAACAAAGCGGTTTACATAAGAGAAGATACCATTTCATATACTGCTGATTCTTTTAAGGTAAAGCCAAACGCTGTTGTTGAAGACTTATTGAAGAAAATGCCTGGACTAGAAGTGGACAGGGATGGAAACTTAACAGCACAAGGAAAATCTGTAACCAGAGTAAAAGTGAATGGCAAAGACTTTTTTAATGGCGACTTGAAAGCTGCAACTCGAGAATTGCCAGCTGATATCATAGACCGTGTAGATATTATTGATGATTATGGAGATCAGGCTGCATTTACAGGAATTAAAGATGGAGAACCTCAAAAAGTGCTGAACCTTCAAATAAAGAAAGATAAAAACAACGGTTTTTTTGGAAATATATCTGCCGGTAAAGGAACAAATAGCAGGTATGCCGGTTCGCTTTCTGCCAATAGTTTCAGCGACAATCAGCAGCTTTCCATGATTGCGAATCTCAATAACAACAATGCAGACTTGTTTAATTTTTCTTCTCCGGGATTGATGGGTGGCGGAGGAGGATCGGGACGCAATGGGATGGGCGGTGCCGCAATGGGTATGATGGGAGCAATAGGTGGGGGAGCATTGCAACAGGCTATTGGCGGATCCGGAGGAGGACAAAATGGAATAACAGACACCAAATCAATTGGACTCAATTTTCGGGACAACCTAAGCCCGGAAGCAACCATTTACGGTAGTTACCAATATACGCACAAGAATTCGGCAACCATCAATAATACCACTCAACAAAATTTATTTGACAAAGGATCTTTTTCAACTTATCAAAATTCATTACAAAATACAATAGGAGACAATCACCGATTATCAGTTAACGTTGAGTATAATGTAGACTCATTAAACTATATTAAAGTTAGCCCGTCGTTGGCTTATCGCCTCAACGATAATTCCAATAACTCAGGATCACGTTCTATTGTAGAGGATGTATTTTTGCGTACATCTGCAAACACAGATTACCGGTCCAATGCAAAAGCACCAAACCTTGGAGGCAATATTTTATTCAATCATAAATTCAGAAAAAGAGGAAGAAATTTTTCAATTAACCTGAGTGGAAGTGATGTTACAACAAATCAAGAAGACGACAACCTGAATACCACTATTTATTATGACACATCAGGAATAGGCAGAGCGTTGAAACAATTTAGATATACTGATCAGGACAATGTAAATGGCAACCATAGTATTCGTCTCTCCTATCAGGAACCCATTTCCAAAACAGAAAGCCTTGAGTTTAATTATAATTATACAAGGTCGGTAGCTGCAAATGATAAGTTGGTTTATAATGTAGACACTTCGAATAGTAAAAGAAAACTAATTGATAGCCTTAGTAATGATTATGAAAATATTTATTATACAACACGTGTTGGCATCAATTATCGAGTAAATCAAAAAAAATACACATACAGTATAGGAATGGCTGTTCAACCGGCGGTTGTGAATAGCGTTTCAAAAATCAATGCATTCCGTCAGCACTTAATAAACTATTTACCTAGTGCCAGATTTTCATATAAATTTTCAAGAAGTCGATCGTTTGACATCAATTATTCCGGACGAACGTCTCAGCCATCATATACTCAACTTCAGCCAATAACTGACAATACAGATCCATTAAACATTACCGTAGGTAATCCTGACCTGAGACCCGAATTTTCCAATACGCTTAACCTTCGCTACAACAATTTTGATTTAGCAAAAGGCAATGTATTCTTTAGTAATATCAGTTTGTCAGTCATATCTGATAAGATAATAACAAACTCAATCAGTAAACGTCCCGGTGCGCAAGAGTTGAGGTATTTGAATGACAATGGAAATTACTCCATGAGTGGGTTTTACTTCTTTTCCAAGCCATTCAAAAACCGTAGATACACCCTTAGTGTAAATGGCATTGTTAATTACAACAACATCATTTCATACATTAATTCCGAAAGAAACATAGGAAGAAATTGGGTGATTTCACAAACTGTAAAAGGTATAATAAACACGAACAGTTGGTTAGAACTTGGTGTAGCAGGTACCTATGTTTTGAACAGTACAAAATACACATTGAGCAACAGTGCGAATACGCAGGTTTCAAATTATATTTTAAGCAGCGATGCAAAGATATACTTACCAAGCAATTTTGTATTTAGTTATGATGTTCAAAAGACAATCAATAAAGGCTATACTTCCGATTTTACAGATCCATTTATTATTAACGGATTTATAGAAAAGAAGCTATTCAAAAAGCAAAATGGATCAATTAAAATTCAGGCGTTTGATGTGCTAAATCAAAATGCAAGTGTATCAAGATCGGTAAGTAACAATATCATAACTGATACCTATACCAATCGTTTAGGCAGATATTTTATGCTTACTTTTTCACTACGATTGTCAAGATTTGCTGGTGCAAATGTTACCGGCATGCAAAATGGCGCATCCTTTTTTGGGCTGAAGCCTAGATAAGTTGTTAAATAAAATATACAAAACAAAGCCACCCAAATCGGGTGGCTTTTACATTTTTAATGGGCCGGAGTTGTAAACTATGGATAGGAAACTATAGGCAATTTTAATAAGCGATTTGCTTTTCTACCATAAGCTTGCGAAGGTTCATCAGACCATAACGCATACGTCCAAGCGCAGTATTGATACTACAATTGGTGACCTCTGCAATTTCTTTGAAACTAAGCTCAGCATAGTGACGCAAAACGATTACTTCTCTTTGTTCTTCAGGTAACATATCAACAATCGTACGAATGCGGTCATTCCCTTGCTCTTTTATCATAGAAATGTCTGCACCTTCTTCAACTACATTGATGATTTCAAAAATATCTTGTTTGTCGCTTGTAACAATTGTAGGCTTTCTATTTACTTTACGGAAATGGTCTACGCATAGGTTATGAGCTACCCTCAATGCCCATGGCAAAAACTTTCCCTCTTCATTATATCGGTTATCACGAAGTGTGTCAATTATTTTGATAAATAGATCCTGAAAAAGATCTTCAGCCAGGTATTTATCTTTTACAAGAATTAAGATGGATGTAAATATTCTATCCTTGTGTTTGTTAATCAATGTTTCTAACGCATGATTATTTCCTTGCTGAAAAGATGCAATCAGTTGGTTGTCTGTTGATGTGTTTGTTGTTTCCATAGTGCCGGTTTTTGGGGTTTGGGGGATTAAAAAAGGGTTACAGAATTTTCGGATTATTTTTTGTCATCTTCACCGATCCGGGAATGTTTCCCTGTTTTGGATTGTTGTTGATAACATTACAAAGAACGCTTCAAGATTTGCAATTCTGTAAGTCATTTGGCTAAAAGGATACCCCGAAAAGACAAAAAGCTTTGTTAAGACAATACTGTAAAAATATTTTATTCCGTTCTAATTACGTTACAGACAATAATTCGGTTGGAGATAAATGTTGTAATTTGCTTCCGATTGCGGGTTATGCTACTAATAAAAAGCTATATCAAAGCTTATATTTTATTGATACTACCGGAGAACTATTACATCCGGGAATAAGTACAATTTTAAAAACCCTGTTTTTTAGCATAACTGCCCACTAAAATGTTTATATGAAGAATATCAAATTGATTGAAGTTCCATCTGAAATTGGTGCTGGTACAAGAGGTGCAAGCCTTGGTATTGATGCTATTAAAATTGCCGCATTGGATTTTATGAGCAATTTCTTTGTTCATTTTCCATCAGAAAAAATACCTGCAGAAAACAATATACTATTTGAACCAATTGTATCTCCATATGCAAAGCGCATAAAAGGCATTTGTACTATGTACGACAAAGTTAGTAAGGCAGTAATGGATTCCATCAAGAGCCACTTTTTCCCCGTAATCCTTAGTGGAGATCATAGTATGTCTGGTGCTACTATTGCTGGCATAAAGATGGCTAAGCCTAATTCTAAATTAGGCATTATTTGGATTGATGCACACGCAGATCTTCATACTCCATACACTACTCCTTCTGGCAACATGCATGGTATGCCGTTAGCAACTGCCCTTGGCGAAGACAATGAGGAAAACGCTGTTCATGAACTGGATAAAGAAACCGAACGCCAATGGAACTATCTTAAAAACTTAGGTAAAATTTGCCCCAAAGTGCTAGGAGAAGATATTGTGCTCATTTCATTACGGGATTATGAAAGAGAAGAAAAAGCGTTGATTGAGAAATTAGGCATTAAAGTAATTACAACAAGTGAAGTACGCCGCAAAGGGCCCGAAAATATTGTACGATCGGTTATAAGGTACTTAAGCGATTGTACTGATATATATGTCAGTTTTGATGTTGATTGCCTGGACTCTTCTATTTCAAAAGGTACAGGCACTCCTGTAAGCAACGGCCTAAAAGAAAGGGAAGCAGAAGATTTGGTAAGTAAGTTTATGCAAAACCGTAAGATTTGCTGTTTCGAAGTTACAGAGGTTAATCCAACTCTTGACAAAGAAAACCTGATGGCTGAAATTGCGTTTAATATCCTACAGCGCAGCGTGAATGTTCTAATGATGAATTAATGAATAGTACTTTCCCGGTTATATTTTTTGCTTGATTGATCTGTAATACTCAGTTTTTTGAACATTAACCTGTTGAGCAACATTTTGTAAATACCAATACTTTTATCAAATATGAAACACATACTACTTTTTGGTGCAGGCAAATCAGCAACTGCACTAATAGATTACCTGAAAAATTTAGCTACAGAAAATAACTACACCATTACTGTGGCAGATGGTAATCTAGATCATGCTCAATCAAAAGTCGGAGAACATTTATTGGTAAAAGCTCAAAGTGTAAATGTTGAAGATGAGAATCTTAGGCAAGCGCTTATCAAAAAGTCTGATGTAGTCATTTCTATGCTTCCTCCTTCCTTACATTATTTAGTTGCAGTTGATTGTGTTGCTTTTTCCAAACATTTGCTAACTGCTTCTTATATCGATAATAAAATAAAAGCACTCTCCCAAGAAATAGAAAACAAGAACCTTTTGTTTCTATGCGAAATGGGTCTTGACCCGGGAATAGACCATATGAGCGCCATGCAATTAATTAATAGAATTCATGCGATTGATGGAAAAATCAGTTCATTCAAATCGCATTGTGGTGGATTGGTTGCACCAGAAAGTGATAACAATCCATGGCATTATAAAATAAGCTGGAATCCAAGAAATGTAGTACTGGCAGGCAAAGCTGGTGCAGACTTTAAAGAAAGCGGGGAACTTAAACATGTTCAATATGAACAATTGTTTAGCACCGATCATATTGTAAATGTTGATGAAAATTTGAAATTTGCATATTACCCAAATCGTGATTCTTTAAGTTATATTCCAATTTATAAATTAGAAGAAACAGATACTTTTATTAGGACAACGCTTCGCCATCCTGACTTCTGTTTTGGTTGGAAGAACATTATTGACCTTCACTTAACCGATGAAAATGAATTGTATGATACTGATGGATTATCGTTGGCAGATTTTTTCAAACAGCATTTTGATAAACATGGTTTTAATAAATGGTTAGATGAAATGCTAAGCAGCAGGTTGTCTTTTGCGAAAGAAATCATGGAAAACCTTGTAAAACTAATAGATGCTGAAAAAAAATCTGGTGCTTTGGGAGACATAGTTGATGACGACATTATGATGGTAAACCAAGCAGGCGAACTTGATTCTTTAAAGGTAGAAGAAGTCAAAGACAATGCTGCTGCTACCCTTTCCATTAAAATGCATGAAGCAAACTTATCGTTGAAACAACTTTTTTTTCTTGGCTTGGATAGTGATGAAAAAATCAACAAAGGACAATGCACTGCAGCAGACGTTTTGCAGTTTATTCTAGAAAAAAAACTGGCACTAAGCACCGATGATAAGGATATGGTTGTAATGCAACATGAAATAAAATACGAAATCAATGGGTCACTACAACTAGTTAAAAGCAGTTTAGTTGTTAAAGGACAGGATAGTATTCATACAGCTATGGCCAAGACGGTTGGCTTGCCTTTGGGCATAGCTGCCAAACTAATTTTGAATGGAACGATAAATACTCGAGGATTGCATATACCAATTGTAGAATCTATCTACACACCGGTATTGAAAGAATTAGAAGAATATGGCATCATTTTCAACGAATGCTTAACAGAAGTAAAACCTCACAAATACTAAATATATTTTTTTAGCATTTTCAGCAATTCTGTTACTCCCGTGGTGGCAGGCATTTCTATTTTAGTCAAGTTATACAATGACTGAGTATTTGGAATGCTTTTATCAATGATGAATTTCGGTATTTCATATGGAGCATAATTGACTAATCCAGCGGCAGGATAAACAACCAATGAAGTACCAACTACCGCAAATAATTCAGCAGAACGCATAATAGCAACTGCTGCTTCCATTGCAGGGACAGCTTCTTCGAACCAAACAATGTGTGGCCTTAATTGTCCTCCATCAGCAGCCATATCTCCAACATTAATGTCTCCTTTAATGTCATAAGTAACATCGTAACCCAACACACTTCTCATTTTAAAAATCTCCCCATGCAGGTGCAGGACATTAGTACTTCCCCCCCGCTCATGAAGGTCATCAATATTTTGCGTAATAATTGTTACATCGAAGTCTGCCTCCAATTCAGCAAGACCTGTATGTGCTTTATTGGGTTTGGCTGCTGCTACATCTTTTCTTCGAATATTATAAAAGTCAAGAACCAGTTGCGGATTGCTTGCAAAACCTCTGGGAGTAGCTACTTCTTCAATATCGTAACCTTCCCATAGGCCATCAGAATCACGAAAAGTTCTTAACCCGCTTTCTGCACTAATGCCTGCCCCCGAAAGAATAATCAATCTTTTTTTACCCATGCCCAAATATACAACAGCATACAATTTAAAATACCCGAATCAAATCTGGAAAGTTTATTTTTTAAATCCACTTATTCCTTTACCCGCACGTCTCTTGATTAACCACCAAACCAAACCTCCTGCAATTATGATTGGCCAAAAACCAGCTATCGCAATTAGTAATCCGGCAATCATTCCTGCACCACTCTTCAATGCGTCTTTCAATTTTGATAGAAAGGAATTCTCTGAACCACTTCCACCATTCAGCACTTCAAAGTAAGTAAGGTTAATGGTACTGTAAGCAGATTGATGTGTAAGGTACTGCACTCTTCCTTGCGCAGCTTCCAACTCTTCTTGTATGGCATTGATCTCTCGCTGAACATCTAAAATGTCTTTCATTTTATTTGCTTGTTGAAGCAGGACAAGGTATCTGTCCCTTACCTGCTTCTTGGCCTCAATTCTTGCCTTTGTATCCACTAATTGATCCGTAACATCTTCTGTCGAAATTCTTTTCTCTACCACTTTTGCATCATTGCCCGGCAACGAATTAATCAATGCTTCAAATTGATCAACCGGTACTTTTATCGAAATAGAATTCTCCATTCTGTCGTCAGATTTCCGTTGTTGCTCACTAGAAATATAGGCACCAAACTTTCTGGTATTTCCATGTACAAAACGATCATAAGTAGTATAATTTTTAACTTCAAGAGAAACATCCGCCGTTTTAATGATCTTCTTTTCCCAGTCTATTATAGGTGCTGGTGTTCCACCATTTAGCACTTGATCCTCTACCGTTGGCAATCCTATCGCTGAATCAGCAACCATTCCTTCGTTTTGTATCGGAGCTCCTATTGCAGAAACTGGCTCCATACTAGTAGTTGCTACATCTTGAGCTTTCTCGTCATTCCTGCTTTGGCATGAGCATATTAAAATACTCACTCCCAATAAAATAGCACAACAAACTTGTTTCATAAATCTTGTGTTTAGGTTAAGATGCAATAATTGAAGCATTTACATAAGGCAAGCAATCATGGCATTCAATTAATCTTTTCGCTTATAGATGAACAATGAACTTTCCTGGTCTTTCATTGAAAAAGTAGAATCATTCACAAAAGAAAAAATAAATTCCTGCGTGGTGCTATCTGAGGTAATTTTAATCTTATCTCTCTCAAAAACATAGGTTGCACTATCTACCAGTTCACCATTAAAGTTTGTTATCACCTTTCCATTACTAAAGGTACAAACAAGTTCAGCACTATCCGATTGGTTATTGCCGAATATTCCCATAGCTAAAGCCAAAAATGAAGATTTTGCAGAGGAATCGTTTTGAGGAGCTAAAGAATCGAGCTTCCAATTACCTTCGATTTTAGCTGCATCTGCGTTTGCTTTCGGAGGAAACAACCATTCACAAGAAGACATAAAAATAACCGTTGCCATTAAGGCAATAAAAAATTTGGGGAACATAAAATGATAATTTTAAAATTGAATAAAAGTGTGAGTGTAAGCGCTTACAGACATTTATGCTACAAGCAGCAAAAAAGTAACCTTTTGGTTACTGTTAAAGAATATTCAACAAATGATGGTTGCTGAAAAATCATTTCATACCTGCCATCTCCAAAATGATATCCCACTCTGCATCAGTAATAGATGAAACAGAAAGCCGGCTAAGTCTAACCAATTCAATAGTTGCTAATCTGGGATCCGCTTTTATTGCAGCCAATGTAACTGGCTTCTTCAATTTTTTCAGCGGTTTGAAATCAACAACTACCCAATTGGCATCTTCAGTTGTAGGATCCTGGTAAGATTCCACAACTACTTTTGCAATGCCTACTATTTCAAGACCTTCATTGCTATGATAAAAAAAAACTTCTTCCCCCTTTTTCATTGAACGCAGATTATTTCGAGCTGCATAGTTGCGTACCCCATCCCAAAAAGTTTGTTTATCACTTACAAACTGATCCCAGCTATACTTGAAAGGTTCTGATTTAATGAGCCAATGAGCCATGTCTGTATAATTATTAATATAAATTAGAAATCCTCAAACCGATTGTGAAAAAATTGACCTATTAATCAGTAATGGCAATAGTATACTTCAAAAAAAATCGTATAAATCACCATCCACTTGCCAGCACATCTGCAAGGTGCATGGTTTGCAGCTGATACCCTTTGTGCTTAATATAGCCGTCTAAATGCATTAGACAACTCACATCGGTACTAATAATATATTGAGCTCCTGTAGCCAAAGTATTTGCAACTTTCTGATCTGCCATAGCAATACTAATAGGCTCAAACTTTACTGCAAATGTACCGCCGAAGCCACAACAGGTTTCTACATCATTCATTTCTACTATTGACAATCCTTTCACTTTATTAAGCAATCGTCTTGGTTCTTCTTTGATTTTACATTCTCTTAATCCGGCGCAACTATCATGATAAGTAGCTTTACCATTTAATTTTGCGCCAACATCGTCTATGCCTAATACTTGCACAAGAAATTCACTAAACTCAAAAGTCTTCTTACCCAGGTTTACTACATCATTGTGAACAGAAGAATTGTCAAAAAGTTTAGGATAATAATTGCGTACAAATCCAACACAACTTGCACTGGGAACTACCAAATATTCTACGTCTTTAAAGTCATTTAAAAACTTGTTGCAAACG
>JANMZN010000245.1:0-7770 GCA_031383285.1 Segetibacter sp. | reverse complement strand
AACTTTCCTAAACCTAATTAGGATACTTATTTTATCAAATCATCACCTAAATACCATCCCAACCAAACGGCTGAAAAAGAATAGTTTATGAGATGTAAAGAGCTTTTTTATTAACCCCGATTTTTATTTCGGAGTGCAAAGGTAATAGTTTCTGTTACTTCTCCAAAAAATAATTTTTATTTTTTGCTAAAGCCCATCTGAATGCTAAAAGAACTATACCCGTTTTTTATTTGGGAGTGCAAAGATAGCCGATTATTTTATTCTACCAAATAAACTATTGAATATACATTGCCATTAACAAGAGAAAGAACGATAAGAATAAATTGCGCTATTATAATGGCGAAAATAAAAAATAAATATGCACTATAGAAATAAAATTAGAACATCCTGTCAATAATGAAGCTTTCAAGAGTCAATCAAAAGTTAAATGTAATGGCACTTATAGAATGGATACAATCTGGGAGGCAATCTCCAATAATTTTTCAATTACTCTTTCGCTACAATTTGAAGTTACCAAACCAATAGATAATTGAAAGATAATAACTTCCAAACGCCTATCGAGTCCTCGGGGTACTACTCATGCTGTTGATGTGAAATGGGAAATGATAGTGGCTGAGCTCATCACCCCAAAAGAGAATTTTACTTTGTCAGGCCTCAAAAAGTCATTTTTTCAATTTTGGTAATAAAATTCCAATAACCATCTATGATGTAAATAAAGATAATAAACCAAAGTCTTATTGCCACTGTGCGCTATATGTTTATTCGTCATTTAACCCAACTTGCGCAAAAAAAAATTTTCGATAAAATTCGGGCCATTTTTTCTTGTTTTTGATCCCTAAAATCATTGATTTACATCTATTGGGGTCTTCAACTTCGGTGTGTGTGGCCCTTGGGGGGTGTTGGTGGTTTGATAGGATGTGCTGAGTTTTGCAGCCATGTTTTTCAAAATGACTTTAAGGCTAAATAGTGTTACTAAAATCTTCGATCGATACTTTCGATTGATGGATAGCTATAGAGATGCCGATGGTCATTGCACGCAAAAAACATTATTGACCATTGGCGTTTGGAACGATGCTAGCATTGAGCAAATCAACAAAATTTCTAGCCACTTAAATGAGCGTAAAAAAGTTCGTAAAAGCCTGTTTGATGAAGAGGATAAGTATGTAAAGCAACAGGTAGAAAATATTTGGCAACAACTATTGTCTAAAGGCAAAGTAGATGTATCGTTGCAAAATCCAGATAAACGAAAAAAGCTCATTTACGAAGATAGCCTAGTACATAAAGATGCCTATGAAATAGGAGCTGAATGGCCGTGCTATCAAGCATTAGTAAAACTTGATTTGAAGCAATGTTTGATAGCACAAGTGTAGAGTGAAGATAAAATAAAACTCACCCAAACGCAAATCATTAGCCGTGTCGTATATCCTGCATCGGAGTTAGCAACTACACGATGGGTATAAGAAAACGCTGCATTATTTACTATCACTCAATACCCAATAGAAAGCATCAATAAGGATAAACTATATCGCAGTGCCCTTAGTTTGTCATAAGCAAAAGATGAGATAAAAAAACACCTGTCTGTAAAGACCAACGAACTCTTCGACCTGCAAGACAAGATAGTGCTGTACGACCTTACCAACACTTATTTTGAAGGCAGAAAACCAATAGTAAACTAGCAAAAGCAAAGAGCAACGAAAAAAAGCAAAACTAGTAGCATTTGCATTGGTAGTAAACATGGTAGGCTTTATAAAATACTCCAAAATATTTGAAGGAAACTCCGCCGACAATACCGCTGTTCCTAAAATAATAAGCAAATTAAGAAGCCAAACCAGCACCCACCAACGAGCCATAGTAGTAATAGATGCAGACATTGCAACCAAAGAAAATCTTGAAATAATAAAAGCCAATGGGTACGATTATGTAGACGTAAACAGGGTGCAGCTATAGCAATACAAACCAACAGCAGCAGCAACCTTAAAATTAAGTACCAAAAATGAAGAGAGACTAGAAATACAAAAAGTAGCAGCACAAAACGAATCAGAATACTATTTAAAAGTTAGTAGCACACAAAACAAGTAAAAGAGCAATCTATGCTGCTTCAGTTTGAAGCAAGGTTTGAAAAAGAACTCAACAAAATAAAACAAAGCCTAGCAAGAAAGAATAGCACAAAAAAAACAGAGGCAGTCAATAGAAGAATAGGTCTTCAAATACAAATATCCATCGGTAGCCAAGTACTACAAAATAGAGGTATAAAGCAATAAGCAAGGAAATGTAGAAAACATGTCATGGCAAAAGGAAGATGAAAAATATATGCAAAGCCAAGAGCAATTAGGGGTCAAGTGCTTTGCGCTTACAATAGCTTATCATCACATTTACCTCTTCGATTTTATTATCCAACTCTATCGACGACACATTCCAATTGTCATCTACCTCTAAAATGATTTTGTACAACTCCTCTGGACTCATCTTTTTTTAACAAAAATAAAAAATGCCTTCATTCGATCATGTCCATATTTATTCATCTTCTTTTCTTTGATTAAAGCTTCACTTTTTGTTTCGAAAATCATCAACCCCACTAACCGCCGTGGAATTTTTCGCGAAGTATAGTCCATCTCTCCAGCATTGTGCTGTTGCAAACGAAAAACAGGCTATTCAGTAAAACCTTTATAAATCCAATGATTATTTTCACTTTGAAGATTGTAAACGTAATATGGCATAAAACAAAAAAGCCTCACTTTATGTGGGGCTTTTGCGGACCGGACGGGACTCGAACCCGCGACCTCCGCCGTGACAGGGCGGCATTCTAACCAACTGAACTACCGATCCATTCCTTTCAACTTTCGTTTTCGGGATTGCAAAGATAAGGGTAAATCAATTTTATGAACAAATGTTTCTCAAAAATATTCATATTAAAAGAGGAATAGGTAGAAATTAATTAAATTATTCATCATACCATTTTGAATTTACTCCTATTTGTCCGGCCTTTTGCGCAAAAAAACCTCCAATATTTAGAGCAATCATTCTATAAGAAAATTCCTCGATGGCTTTTAATCAATCAGAAATTATCACTATTGGATTTGCAAATAAAATATTGACCATAGCTCGATTCATGAATTATCTTGTAACGTCTTGATAATATTCTTTAGAAGTTTGCGTTAATAGGTTCTGAAAAAAAAATCTATGACATCCTCCAAAACAATAACTACCGAAACTTATATTTTACCTGCTCAGTTTGAGGAATACTCAAAACTTGGATTTGTCGTTTTCATATCGAAAGAAACAGATAATGGAACCTACAGGGCTATAAAAGTTGAAATGCTCAGTGAATAATCGATGCCATTTACTACCCAATAATTCAACCTTCAATCACTTTAAATGGCCAAATCCGTAGTTTTGACCAACAGGAGATTGCTGCCAAAAAACTTGAAAAATATCTTGTATTATTTCATATAGTGCAATACTAGCTTTAATTCAGCGTGCAGATGATTTATGAAAAGCAGGATTTTACTTTTCAATATCTTCAATATTATTTAATCTCCAATTCAAACATTTTGGTTGCTTCCAAAAAGCCAATCAATACATCGCCAACTACACACTCGCCCACCCCGGCGGGTGTCCCGGTAAAAATGAGATCCCCAATATTTAACGAAAAGTAGTTTGAAATGTGTGATACTACCGTATCAAATCGGAAAATCATATCATCCGAATTGCCCGACTGTACAACAGTTTCATTCTTAGTTAATGAGAAATGGATTGGGTTTTTTAGTATAGCAGGAGTAATGTCAGTCCATAAACCAACGACTGCTGAATTATCCCATGCTTTTGCCTTTTCCCAAGGCAGTCCCTTCTTTTTAAGTTCATTTTGAATATCTCTTGCAGTAAAGTCAATTCCTACAGAGATTGCGTTGTAATATTTTGATGCATGCCTTTCTGAAATATACTTTCCATTTTTGCAAATCCTTAAGACCAACTCTACTTCATAGTGCAATTCATTTGAAAATTCCGGATAATAAAAAGGTGTATTTGATTGCAATAAAGCACTTTTAGGCTTCATAAAAATTACAGGATCCCCAGGTATTTCATTTCCCAGTTCTTTGGCGTGTTCACGGTAATTTCTGCCTACACAAAAAATTTTCATGGCTAACTTTTACAATAAAATGAGGGCAATCGAATTCAAACTGACAACCTACTCAACAATTAAGCTATAGAACGTTTCAAATTATTAAAATTATACAATCTCCAAACTATTTACCAAATTCATAGTACGATCCAAACCCAAAAATGCAAAATTTTCTATCGCCTCTACGCATTTATCAATTTTTGCATTCACCAAGGGCACTTCATTAATATTCCATTGTCCTAATACAAAATCAACTTGTCTACCCTTTGGATAATCGTTACCAATACCAAATCTAAGCTTTGGGTAAATGTCTGATCCAAGTATAGCCTGAATATCTTTTAGGCCATTATGACCGGCATGTGTTCCACTACCACGCATTCTTATTTTGCTTAATGGTAATGCGAGGTCATCCACTATTGTCAATGTATGCTCAACTAAAATTTTCTCTTTATCAAGATAATATTTAAACGCTCTTCCACTTAGGTTCATATAGGTGGTGGGCTTGATACAAATTATTGTCTTTCCTTTCCACTTTACTTCTGCTACTTCTGCCAATCTTTCCAAATTAAAAAAACCTCCATGCTTTAGTACAAATGATTGAACTACATCAAAACCAATGTTATGCCTTGTATGCGCATACTCCATCCCAATATTACCCAAACCGATAATTAAGAATTTGCTCATGGTTGCAAAAATAAGTGCCAAAACAAGGCAAGCTTCGAAAAAAATACAATAAAAAACCCGGACGGATGTCCGGGTTTTGAATGCGTTGAAATATAATTATTTCTTCTTGTCGTCAGTCTTAGATTCTTCCTGCTTCAATTGACGAGTTAATACTACTGATGCAATAGGAATACGAGGGCTGTTTAATATTTCCATATTCTCAACCTTTACATCTTCCACTCTAATATTACCATTCAGATCAAGGCTGGAAATATCTACAGTTATAGATTCTCTCAAATCTTTTGGAAGTGCTTTTACCTTAAGCTGCTTCATCTTAACAACTAACTTTCCACCTGCTTTTACCCCTACAGCAGTTCCTGTAAGATGTAATGGAAGGGTAGCAACTACCTTTTTGTCGCCTACCAACTCTAAGAAATCTATGTGAAGTAATTCATCAGATACCTTGTCAAATTGAAGATCTTTCAAAATGCAAATGTAGCTGCTGCCATCAACTTTCACTTCAGCCTTCATGAATTCACTGGTGTAAACAATAGAACGTAAAACTTTTGCACTTGCGGCAAAGCTAACTTCCTTAGCACCCCCGTAAATTACACCAGGCACAAGTTCCTGAGAGCGAAGTTGGCGGGTGGCTTTTTTGCCCATTTCGGTCCTCAGTTGTCCTTCGATTGTAATTGTTTTCATTTTTTGTTTTTATTTAGTAAAAAGTTCTAAAGCATTAATCATGCTTAAAATATTCTGCAAATTGCTATTTATAACCTTTCAGCTCTTTTAGCCTTCAACTGCGAATGAATAAAAAGGCTGGTAATACTTCTGTTCTCATAAGCATTCCTTATAGCGATAGCAAAAAGGTCAGCTACTGATAAACATTTGATCTTACTGCTTTCCCTCGTTAATGGAATAGTATCACAAACTACCAATTCTTCCAAAACACTGTTTTCAATGTTTTCATAGGCTTTTCCACTCAAAACAGGATGCGTGCATAGTGCTCTCACACTATTTGCGCCTTTTTCTTTAAGTAAATTTGCTGCTTTAGCAAGCGTACCTCCGGTGTCGCATATATCATCTATAAGAACTACATCCCTACCCGCAACATCACCTATAACTACCATACTAGCTATCTCATTTGCCCTTTTTCTATGCTTATCACATATCACCATTTCACAGTTGAAATAGCTGGCCAATTCCCGAACACGGCTAGTACTTCCCACATCAGGGGCGGCGAAGGTAAGGTTTTGCAGTTTAAGTTTTTCTATATAAGGAATAAAAATTGCAGAACTGTCAAGATGGTCAACCGGTATATCAAAGTACCCTTGTATTTGAGGAGCATGTAAATCCATGGTTATCAACCTATCAGCACCGGCAGCAACCAATAGATTTGCAATCAACTTAGATCCTATTGCAACCCTTGGCCTGTCCTTGCGATCTTGCCTTGCATAACCATAATATGGAATAACAACTACAATTTTATAGGCACTTGCCCTGCGGGCTGCATCAATCATAAGTAGCAATTCAAGCAAATTTTCGGATGGCGAGTGTGTACTTTGTATTAAAAAAACATAATCCCCCCGTATGCTTTCCATAATTATCGGCTGTATTTCGCCGTCGCTAAACCTTTGTATATTAATTTTACCAAGGGGTGCACCAAACCTTTGAGCTATTTTACCTGCTACAAGTTGGCTTCCTGTACCAGAAAATATTTTAATTGATGGCTGATTCATATATAAATTGTTGCGCGAAGATAGAGATTAGCCTTAGAAGTTCTATTTTGAGTTTCTACAAAATATGCACATGAGTAAACAGTCTATAAAAAACTGGGCAATTGATGATCGTCCAAGAGAAAAATTGGCAATAAAAGGAGCAGAAAGCTTAAGCAATTCTGAACTTTTGGCGATTCTTATCAATAATGGCTCAAAAGAAAAAAGTGCAGTTGACCTTGCAAAAGAACTTTTAGCAAAATCATCAAACGATTTGCAGCGATTGGCAAAACTATCGGTTAAGGAAATGGTTAACCTAAAAATAAAAGGTTTGGGGCCTGCAAAAGCTATTTCAATTGCTGCAGCCCTGGAGTTAGGAGTAAGAAGAAATGTAGCGATGGAGAAAAAGGAAGTAGTGTTGTCTAGTAAGGATATTGCCCAATTTCTAAAGGCAAAATTCGAATTTCATAAACACGAAGTATTCGCCGTTGTTTTTCTAAATCGTTCAAACAAGATCAATCATTTTGAAATTGTAAGCGAAGGAGGCATTACTGGAACGGTTGCCGACCCAAGGATTATTCTTCGCAAAGCATTAGAACATGAAGCAGTAAGTATTGTACTTTGCCACAATCACCCGAGTGGGAACCTTAAGCCAAGCAGGCAAGACGAAGAACTTACCAATAAAATAAAACTTGCAGCCCAATACTTTGATATAAAAGTTCTTGATCACATCATTGTAAGCAACGAAGGCTATTATAGTTTTGCTGATGAAGGAGTGTTGTAGACAATCATTTTTTTTTCAGTTAACAACCAAATACTTAAATGCGAATAAACCAATTTGAAAGCATTCAAATACCATTGAAAACAACCTTCAGCATAAAATCACAACTAGGCTAATTATACAATCAATTATGCTTGCGCAGTAGGCCCACCAAAATGCATTGGTATTTCAACTTGCTCAAGGTCTTGTATCAGTCCATTTGCCGCTTCGTATCTGCTAACATTATCTTCTAAGGCCTTCAAAAAACGCTTGGCATGCATTGGCGTAAAAATTATTCGGCTTTTCACTTTACTTTTTGGCGTACCGGGCATCACACTTACAAAGTCAATTACAAACTCTGCATGACTGTGTGTTATAATAGCAAGGTTAGCATATTGACCTTCTGCAATGTCTTCTGTAATTTCTATATTAAGTTGATTGTTTTGAGGTTGTTGATCTGCCATGATGTTGTATTAGAATTAGGACGCAAAGTAAATCATATTTTACTAATG
>JANMZN010000100.1:0-8611 GCA_031383285.1 Segetibacter sp. | reverse complement strand
TTAAGCCGTCAGCAAGGGATTTGCTTTTTGATTTGTCCAGTCCGATTTGATTTTTTGTTGCCATTTTATTTTATTGTTTTTGATTGTCAAAGTTAGTTTTATTTCTGTTCGTTTCTTGCAATCAGTTGGAAGTTCGGATGTCGCCATTGCATGATGCATAACTAGCACACAAGCGCTATAAAACTTAGTTTTAATACTCTACATCAGGTGGCTTGGCAATGTTTCGTGTCGCATTGTTAGTTCAATAATAATTATAAATTTGTTACAAATCATCAAATGGACTTTTAATTTGTTGAATACTCTTTTTGCCTTTGTTACTATTCACCAACAGCCTGCGAGGTAGGCAAGGTTGCAGGAAAGAACTCCAAACGCATAACTTGAAAAAGGGAAGTACTCCCACGCACAAGTTGCTGGTGAAAACACGATGCAACGGAAATGTTGCAACTAAGACATGGGCGATAAAAAAACCGACTGCTAATACATGTCACTTTCCAATTCTTCTGGCACATTGATAGCGTCTTCTGACCAACAGCCTTTTTTTCCATTCATCAAACATCTAATTGCTGCAAAGGTTTTTCTTGCCTTTTTCCGTTTATTGTTCTTTTCTCAACTGTTAAATGAGAAATGCAGGCGGATTCAATTTTAATAGTTTCTGTTTTAAAAAGCTTGAAGCCAATAGGGGTAATATAGTAGTGTTTTATAAACATTTTCTGTTCACGAAATTCGCCATTAACAAAGTCCAATAAAACATTACGAGAATTGATTCTTTGAAATGAAAAATCACCCCAACTATCCGGCAGGGAATCATAATAAGTAAACGTCCCTTTTGCATTT
The DNA here is from genome assembly GCA_031383285.1 of Segetibacter sp. Taxonomy (GTDB): domain Bacteria; phylum Bacteroidota; class Bacteroidia; order Chitinophagales; family Chitinophagaceae; genus Segetibacter. The sequence goes on along the minus strand of JANMZN010000100.1, from coordinate 7,777 downwards.
TTTAAATAGAAGATCCAACCTGTTTCTACATTAAAGGGCGCTTTCATGAAACCTATAGCTACATCTTTCAAGCTGTCCCCGTTCATGTCTACCTGCATTCTACCTAAATAACGATAATCATTTGTATCAATCATAGTGGTTGCAAGATAATGTTGAACAGGGTCTGCTATTAGCTTCTGTTGTCCCATAACTGCTATTGCGAAAAAAAAGTAGAGGTAAGTTAGTTTAGTTTTAAGCATGAAAAAGTTGTTTGTAGTTTCCATTTTATTTCCTTCTATTTTAAATATAGTAAAAAGCGTACAGTATGTTTAGATTTACAGGTAAAGCACTGCTTGTTTCATTTTTTTCGATGTTGTATTCTTCAACAACCGCCTGTTTTGATTGATGATGTGTAAACTACCCGAACGAACTTGCGTGTTCTTGATGTGTTGTAAATGTTTGAATATGTCTACAACAGGTATTTTTCATCAAATTCAATTTGATGTTCTTTTAGCAATTCTATATATTCCTCTTTAAAAGATTTACTGCTATGATGTACTTCTTGATTCTTTACATACTCAATTAATCTGTCCTTTTCCTTTATGCTGTATGTAAACGCTCCATAACCTTCTTGCCAATTGGTAAAGTGTTTAAACAAGTTTTGTTCCTTTATATACAACGAACTGGAAACTTTGATATCCTTTACCAAAGAGGATAATGACACTGTTGGATGTAGGTGCGTAACAATGTGTAAATGATCCTCTACTCCATTTATTCTGTACAAATGACATTGCTTGTTTTTTAGCAATCCCCAGATGTATTTAAAAAGTGTGTCTCTATTATTTTTAGTGAGTGTTTGTTCTCTGTGTTTTGTACTAAAAACAATTTGATAAATTATTTGGGTGTAAGTACTCATTGGTTGTTATTTCATTATTCAACCCTTTCAGGGTTGTTTCTCTTGGTTTTTAGTCTACCAGTTGCACCGGTAGTTACTCATATTTAAGCCCTGCGGGCTTACACAATGTTAATTAATAATTTTGAAAAGATTTTATACGAAGAGCATTTTTATATCCGTAAAGGTGAGTGAACATCATCGCATACTCATGAATTGAAGCAATTCGGGATTTGGTAACCTCCCTTATAAATCCTGAAAGGATTTTATATGAATAACACATGGTAGGCATTGCATTATCACTTCCGTAGACTACAACCACAACGTGGTTGAATATCAACATCTATCACAATTTTTATTACTAATTCACTTTTAGAAAGATTTCAGTACCATTTTAAAATATTACCCTCTTAATAATCAGATTGTCTTTTATCAGTGCCTTTACAACTATTAGTCCTTTTGGCAAATTAGAAACTGGAAATGTCATTATTTTCTCGTTTACCTTATCCTGCTTATAATATAATTTACCATCAGCAGAATAAACTGCTATACTAGTTGTATTTAGAGGTACATCAATATATATTGAACCATTAAAAATATTTACGTTTAAAGTATTATTGTCTTTGTTGTAAATTCTTAATACTGGAGAATAACTAGTACGACCAGAAACCGATATTATTTTGAGTTTGTAAAACGCATCTTGATTCAAAAGACCGTTTAATTCTATGGAATAAGTATTTGCATTCTTATCAGACAGTGCTTTTGTTTGAAAAACGTTACTGAATTCCTTGGTAACATTTTGTTTTCGTTCTACAATGTACGTATCCCCTTTTTCTTCATTACTTACTTTCCAATTAAGAATATGCTTGTTATTTAGATGATACCCTGTGAATGATTGCAAACGAATAGGCACAATTGCTCCGCAAGTATCTATCCTAATTTTTACAACAGCCTGATTACAATTAGAAGCACCAATGGTTGCCGACCATGCACCTAGAGTAGTAGGAAAAGTATTATTTGTAGCACAAGCACAAATAGCCTGATAAATAGTACCGGTTGGATCAAATCGGCTTGTTCCTCCATCTATATGTTCTCCGGCTGTACCTGTACCCCCAAAAAAACTACCATAAAGTTGTTTGGATGCGTTTGCCCCAAGTACAAAAAAATAGAAGTCACTATTATCCGTAGTGGATTGGATGGCATTGGGTGTAACTGTCAATCCTGTTGTACCCGAATTGGGGTAAAATTGATTTGCAATTCCCCCCCAACCAGATACAAAAACATTTTGGCATTGATCTACCATTATAGCAGTTATTGACAGGTTGGGAGAGGTAGAATTGGTTCCAAAGACAGTAGAATAGATGAACCCAGATAAATTTGGTAGCACTTTACAAATAAACTGTTTACCTCCTGATTGCGAGAATACAGCATTAACTATAGGCCAGGAATCAGAAGTTGTACCTACCATATAAAGAGAACCGGCATTGTCAAAACTAATGTCGTAAATCATGTCATTACCAACAGTACCCCAATAACTGCTTTTCAACAAAGTGCCAACAGGACTAATTATGTAAACGAAACCATCGGTCTCTCCGCCGTTATACGTATTGTACAAAACACCAATCTTGTCACCGGGTATAGTGTTATTAGTATTACCAGCTATATAAATATTGTTGTCAATGGGATTGATCGCTATTGCAAAAGTAGCGTCATCACCGTATCCTCCAAAGAAGGAAGAGAAAAAAACATTGGAAACATCAGCAGATATTCTTATAACAACTCCATCCTGCCTACCATATAATGTAGTTTGAAAAGCACCTCCCATTGTAGGAAAGTTTGAAGATTGTGAAGAAGAGACAAAAATAATATCTCCATTATTGTCAAAAGAAACCTCGCTTCTTGAATCGTCACCATAATTTCGTCGAATTGTTTCTACACCCAAAGGACCTACTTCCTTTGAACGGATGTTTATACCATCATTTGCCGACCCACCAATTTTAATACTCCCAATTAAAGCATTGCCAGCAGCATTCAGCTTTGCTATAAAAATATCACTACCTCCACCAACCCCCATAGATGGTTGGGTTGTTGGAAAATTTAAAGAAGTTGTTCTTCCGGCAATTACCAGATTACCTGCTGAATCGGCAATTATACTATGTGGATGCTCATTTTTAGAGCCACCCAAATAAGTTGCATACATTCTATTGGTTCCATCAGCCGAAAATTTTATTATTCCTATGTCTATTCCACCGCGTTCGCCTTCATCAACACCGCCGTTGTAGATAGTAGAATAGGCACCAGGACTCGTAGGATACCCACTTCCAAATGCTAATCCTGCTGCGTATGCTGTCCCATCAATTCCATAAGTAGCAGTGTACCCCCAATTTTCTGCTGTACTACCTGTAAAAGTTGAAAAAATCAAACTCGGGTCTATAATCAATTCTTTTGAATGGTCGTAATTTCCAATCTCAAAAGTAACTATGTCATTTGTTACTTTAAATCTACAAGATACTTGTTGTGCTATTCCATTCTTTACCTGATAGGCATAAGGAGCCAGTTCTTTTATATCACCCGTTGAGGTTTTAATGACAAGGTTTTCGTTTTCGATTAGAACAGCATCGGCACCTTTATACTGCATTTTTATATTGGCAACATTTGCCATTGGCATTACCACTATGTCATATTTTATATGGGCATTTTGCGAGTAATATTTTACATCTATACCGGCATACATATTCTTACATTCTATCACTTTGGCTATTTTACAATTGCCTGCCCATTTAGAAGCGTCATTGCCAATAAAATAATTGTTGTAGCTATCAATAACTTCCTTGGTAACTGTTGTTGACGATGTTGCATTTACAAAAACCATTTCATAAGCATGAGAACGCAAACGGATAGTAGATGGTTGCTGAATTTCATTTGTTTCTGCATGATAATAAGCATGCAATTTGTTTAAATCATCAGCATTGTGCTGAACTACAGTAAAACCATTTTTTGTAAGAAAAAAAGCACCGTTGTTAAGGTCGCCTTTGAAAGTCACTTTCTCATTCCACTGACCTTTATTTTCTACAAATTGTAAAGAGGAAGACTGGGCTAAAGACTTTAAACTATTGACGAATAATATTGAAAGGATGCTTAAACAAATAAATTTCATCGGAAAACTATTTTGACATTAAATATTAAAAAACAATATTAATAATTATACTCGAAAACCTGACTTACAAGCCAAATTATATTATAGTTATTTACAAAAACACAAGGAGAAACAAAAAAAGGGACTCAAGTATTAAATCAATAACTTCTTTTTAGCCCAAGCAAAAGAATTAATGACCCATCCCCTCCAATACCTCACAACTAAACAACATCTACCCCAAATCGATACAAAAACCCGCGGTTATTAGCGTTTAATTTCCACTAAAATTTCTCTTTCCAACAGTTCAACAACCCACAATCCCACTATTTTTAAGCAATAAGCACAATTAAAACAGGCGGATTATTGTATTCATTTTTTATAAAGCACTTCGCCATAGGCGGATTAAATGGAATAAAATGCGACAACTAATTCGCCATAGGCGGAATATGCGAAAAAATACAAAAGATATAATTCGCCATAGGCGAACTACTTGAACAAAATATTTTAACTAAATTCGCCTATGGCGAATAGGTTTATTGACAATTGGGTAAAAAATCCGCCGCTTTTGTATGGGGTTTTCACCTTACAACAAGGCTTTATACCTGTTACTAAACCCCTGAAAAGGTATTACTTAACCCATTTATCTTTAAAAACAACAGACCATGCGAAACAAAACCATCAGGGGCATTAAGCTGTACAACCTGCGCAATGGATTGTACCTGGCTTTAATGAGGGAAATTATACATCATATAAGTGATAGCCCCGTAGTACTAACAGTAAAACAAGAATTGGATGAACTGGAAGCCGGCGTGGAGGCACTTATTCCATTGTTTAAAATACAGCGTGGGAGCAATTTTACCAAAGCCATAGAACAAGCCGACTTTCGCCGCGATGAGGCGGCGAAAGGTATCAATATGCAAATAAACAGCTACCTGCACCATTATGATGCCGATAAACAGCAAGCCGCCAAAGCACTTACCCGGGTGATGAAGCATTGGGGTAAAAATGTAGCAGAGAAAAACTATATAGAAGAGTCGGCCGTCATCAGTGCCATAGTGCGTAATTTGACTACTCAGCAAACCTTTAAAGATGCAGCCGCCGCCTTGCACCTGTCAGACTGGGTAGGTGAATTGCAAAAAGCCAATCAGGACTTTAACGATGTTTTTCTGGATAGAGTAGGCGAATTAGGGGCTAAGACTAAAGACAGGATGAGAAGCAAACGATTGGAAGTAAACAAACTGTACTACCAACTAAGAGACCGCCTAATGGCTCATGCATATATCAATGATCATTCTGAGCCTTATACCAAACTAATTGGCGTTTGGAATGTGGTAATTAAGCAAATCAAACAAAGCACAAGAAAAAAGGATAAGGAGGAGGAAGGAGAATAGCAACATGTGCACTCTTTTTGTCCTGCTAATGGCTACTTTGAAAGACTTGTATGTAAGACAGATTCCCGTCTTGGACTAACAAGGCAATATCCTTTTCAGCAGGCACCAGGCGGACAAAAAATTATAATTTCTCAAATTTTAAAACCTCCGCTTTCCTATTTTTCGAAGCTATTTTCAAAAGGTAACTACCGCTATGTAAAGCTGCAATACCTAATGTTTTTATAGAAGTTCCTTCGCTAATATCCCAATTGGTTGTGCGGATTATTTTTCCGTCTAGTGTTAGCACTTCTATTTGTGCCGAGGATTTCTTCTTGCTGAGTATTTGTACATGCAGTTTATCTGAAGCAGGGTTTGGATAAATGCTAAAAACAACATCGCTGCTTACAGTAACCATTCTTACAGGGCTAAATGAATACCTGCCGTCTTTGTCTATCATTTTCAGTCTGTAGTAGTTGGTGTTGGCAATGGGTTGTTCATCGGTAAAATAGTAGTTGTTTAAACCTGCCCTCACATTGCCAATGGTGGTAAAGTCCTTTCCATCTGCGCTGCGCTGAATATCAAAACGATCAACATTTATTTCATTGGAGGTTTTCCATTGCAGAAGGTTAGTGGATTGTTGTTGAGTAGCATTGAAGGAAAGAAGAGATAAGGGCAATGCATTGAAATTGTAGCGAGCTAAGCCGATATGATACCTGCTGCTATCTGAAACCCTTCCGCCTAAAATGACTTTTCCGTCAGACTGCACTGAAATAGGAAAAGGGGCATCTTGCAAACCAAAATCTGTAATAATCAGACCTTGGCTACCAAATGAACTGTCTATACTTCCATCAGTTTTATACCGCAATAAAATAAAATTTCCTCTGTATAAGCTATTCTGCCCAGAAGGTACTATAAATCCATCTACATTTCTTGCAGCTAATAATATTTTGCCATCAGGCTGTATAAAGGTTTCTCCGCCGGAATGGTTTAAAGTATCGAGATTTGTTGTAACAATTCCATTGGTTCCAAAAGAACTGTCTAAGTATCCAGAGGTATTCAATCTTAACAAGCATATCTTTCTTCGACCGTTCTCAATAATATTTCCAGATACTACCATTTTATCATCTGCTTGAAGAGAAAGAGAACTGGGATCGCCGTTCACATTTATTTTTGCTTTACCACTATCACCGTATGTACTGTCTATTTTACCATCGGGTAAAAAACGTACTGCTTCATATTTATTAACTAAACAGATTGCAACAATTTTCTTGTCATTTTGTAAGCCTAATTGATATGTACTAAAGAAATATGCAGGGTTAGGATATTGCGGCCCGGTAGCTAACCCATTTATCCCAAAAGAACTATCTCTTACACCTGTCTCCTTATATTTTATTAATTGTGCAGCAGGTATGCCAATACATAAACCTGCGTTGATTGTTTTGTTGTCTGAAGTTATCAAAGTTGAATAACAAAAATCATTTAAACCAAAATTCTCAGTAACCATACCATTGTTACCGAAAGTGCTATCTATTTTTCCATCATTATGTAATCTTAGTATAGCCATATCACTATTTGTACTTGTTGTAATGCTTCCAGAAACAATAATTTTCCCATCTGTTTGTAGCTTAAGTGTCTTTGCCACATCAAGATCAGATAATGAGCTAAAGTGATGTATAACAATGCCTCCCGATCCAAATGAATTATCAAGACTCCCATCTGCATTATATCTTACAATTACCCAACCTGACTTATATGCTCCTCCCCAAATTTGTGGTAGTGCGGTAACCAAAATTTTTCCATCTGGTTGAAGTTGTATATCTCCAACACCTAAAGTCATACTGTCTGGGCTCAAAGTCACAACCTTCCCTCCATTTCCAAATGTTGGGTCAAGAAAAGTAGATTGACCATATAGTGGTAAAACACTTATCGAAAGACAAAAAGAAAAACAAAATAAAAGCTGAGCGTATACTTTTTTCATCTCATTACATTAGGGCTCAAATATATGATTAGTATTTAATTACAAACAAAAAAACTACCTAATGGCTCATGCATACATCAATGATCATTCCGAGCCTTATACCAAACTAATAGCCGTTTGGAATGTGGTTATTAAACAAATCAAACAAAGCACAAGAAAAAAGGGTAAGGAGGAGGAAGGAGCATAGCAACATGGGCAGTGTTTTTTCACAAACGCTCATTGAGCGAAAGCAATCCGAAGTCCTTCAAAACCTAACCACAAACAACCCCTTCGTCAAAAACTTGTAAATTTACAGAATGAAACCAAGGTTATATTTTGACACATCTGTTTTTGGTGGTATCTATGACAAGGAATTTCAGGTTGAAACTGAACAACTTTTTGAAATGGTGAAAGCGGGTGAAATTACCTTCGTTTATTCCGAT
>JANMZN010000147.1:0-11231 GCA_031383285.1 Segetibacter sp. | reverse complement strand
AGGATGAAATTTACAATGAAAATAAAGTGGTGCAAAGAAAGCAATCAGGCAATTTATTATTTCTCTATCAATTCACCAACCAAAAATACAATGGCATTCCAATCGTTATGTTAACAGGAAATGTTACAGCAAGTGCCATTGGTAAAAACAATCCTGGATTTGCTTTCGGTACAGCTATTTTCATAGCTGCAGGTACAGCTATATAGGATGCACTTGCAGCCAAAATAGCAAAAATGAATCTGTTGCTAATATCATGTGTTACAAATTGGCTTAACCATGCTACTATACTTCCATTTATCAGCGGAATAAGGATAGCAAAAACCAATGGAAACATTCCGTTTGATAAAAAGGAGGAAAGTTTTTTTCCGCTTGATATCCCCATATCCAACAAAAAGATAGCTAGAAATCCTTTGAAAATATCTGTAGTAAATGGCCTTATACCTTCAGCTTGTTTGGCATTGGCTAAAAAGCCAATCAATAAACTTCCAAGTATGAGTAGTACGCTACCATTTGTAAACGAATGTCGGATAGCTGAAGACTTTTTTATTTTATTATCCGCATCCTTATTATAAATTGAGATAAGCAAAAGTCCGGCAATTATTGCAGGGGATTCCATCAACGCCATGATGGCTACCATCTGCCCGTGTACATCCATTTGCTGAGATTCTAGATAGTTAACAGCAGTAACAAATGTAACCGCACTTACTGAGCCATAAGCAGCTGCAATAGCACCCGCATCGTCTATACTAAGTTTTCTTTTAAGAATAAAAAAAGTATAACAAGGTATCAGCAAGGATATTAAAAGTCCAAATGCCATTGACCCGATTATTTCGGCTGTAAATGCTTCATGACTCAACTCTTGTCCACCTTTAAAACCAATAGAAAACAATAAATAAAGAGAAATAAATCTCGAAGAATTTTGAGGTATTTCAAGGTCACTTTTTAGGTACACTGCAACGATTCCCAATACAAAAAACAATAAAGCAGGATTGGTCAGATTTTCTAAAAGGAGGTTAAAATTCATACGTTTGTTTGGTGTGAAAAATTATCAAATCGATGCTGCTCTTTTTAGGCGGTCGTTAATAGATCGCCCAAGCCCCTCTTCAGGAAACCGCTCGCAAATTATTAAATCTAATGAAAGTGCATCTAAATCATGTAATGCCGAAAATAGGCGTTGAGCCGCTTCGTTCAAGTCGCCGGTTTGAGATAATGATATCTGCTTAACAATGTTAGAACCCTGATAATATTCTGACAAAGAAATAATGCCCACTCGCTTTTCACTATATTGAATCAATACTTCTTTTATTTGATGAGTTAAAAGTATGGGAGTTATGGGTGAATAATGCTTCAACATCATACCGGGAGAAGGCGTATTTGTATCTGATGGATTTTTTAGAATAATTGGTTCGCATGTAATTAATTCAATAGCCTCTCTTGAAATAGCACCATCCCTATACAAAACGATACCTGCATCTGAAATGCCAATGACCGTCGATTCTATTCCTTTGTTACACGAACCTCCTTCTAGCATTTGATTGCCAAGTTGGGGTAGTGATTTTCTTACATGATCCAGGCAGGTAGGGCTGATGTAATTTGATGGATTCGCACTAGGAGCCGCCAATGGAAAATCAACTGTATTCAACAGCTCTAGTGCCACAGGATGATTAGGTATTCTCACAGCAACTGTTGATTGACCTGCCGTAATTCTATCTGAAATATGTTTCCTTTTTTCGAACACCATCGTTAATGGGCCAGGCCAAAAAGCATCCGCCAATCGGTACGCTATTGCAGGTATGTGCTGAGCTACTTCGTTCAATCGATCCATAGATGGAATATGTACTATCAATGGATTTGTTGAAGGCCTCCCCTTTATTTCATAGATCCTTGATATTGCTCTTTCGCTGTAGATATTGGCAGCCAAACCATATACAGTTTCTGTTGGCATTACCACTACCTCATCTTTCCTAAGTAGTTCGGCCGCTTCAGCAATTGTCAAAGTAGTTGGTCCTTGTTTCATGGGTTGCAATTGTCGCAATACATTGGGTCCTCTTGCAATTTTTTATTTGGATACCTTTTTTCTTCCTCAAATGTACAGCACTGACATTTGTAAATGTAAGACAATGTTGATCTTGTTGGTAGCCCACATAAACTGCATGGCAAACCAGGTTTTACTTCTTGAATACTAAAGCCCGGAGTTTGACATTTTGGGCAAAGGCTTGAGGCCATTTCAACTAATTTTTGCATTGCCTTTTCTATGTTTAACATCCTCGTAGGATTGTACATTGCCCGCATGTCTGTTTCCACAAACACAGTTCCATAGTTTAGAAGAAAATGCTTATAGACGCTTACTAAAGTTGCTTCATCAACTATTCCTTTTACTACTTCCGAATGATCATCTTTCGCTTTCTTGATAATTAATCCATGAGAAGGAAACATCGCTGTTTTTGCAAATGATTTTAGCTCCGATTCCGAAGAAATTGCCTTACCCGAAAAATTGGTTTCAGTACTTAAATGCCTGGCTTTTATTTCCAGATTATTTTTATTGTCAATCAATACAATAATCTCGTCATCAGCAGGAATAAAAAACATTTCCGGATGTGGACCAAAAGATCCTTCACTTGCTATAGCAAGATCGCAGTTGTACAATTTCATGGCCTGCAAACACTTCTCTCTAGCAGTGGTCAGGGGATAATTCTTACGATCTACTTCACCCGAAAAAGTTCCAAAAATGTCTGTATCAAAACCCTCAGGAGTTATACAATTCACTTTCAGAACTTTTTCAAGCCAAGGAGCTAATACCTTTTCTTTTTTATGTTGAGTGGCAATGATTATATCTCTGCCATCAAAGACTTTTACCTTACTTTTCAACTTCAATCGTAATTACAGAATCAATTTTTAAACGATAGCCATTCATATCGGCCTCTTCAAGAAATTCCATTAGTTTGATTTTATTTTCAGACAGTTCGGATATTCTCTTTTCGGAATGCTTATCACTCTTGCCCAATCTTACCTGTTGACTAAAATTCTTCATTTGGTGAAAGTTGATTTTGTAGCTAATCAGATTAATCAATACATCTCTGGCGTCCGTTGCACTAAATTTTCCAGCAATTAATCGAATACTTTTTTTCTTGCGCATTTTTTTATTCTATTTCTATCTGCGAAGTGATCGATACTATATCATTATTTGAATCCAATAGTTTTTTGAGGTCAAACAGGTCTTTTTGAAGCCGCTTTATTTTTGTTTCCCGCATCTTCGTGTCCTCTTCATTTGAAGAAGCTTTAATTTTATTCTCGTGATACCGAATCTTAACATGGATCATTTGAGTAATCAAATCAAGAGAATCTGCCTTACTGAAATGCCCATGAATGAGTTGTATATTCATTACTTATCTTTTTAAAATTAATTATTGACCTTGACCTAAAGAGTAACCTGCTTTGCCATCAAAATCATAAAGATTTTCTGTTTTGATAGTGTCTATATTATTGCTGATAGCTCTTGAAAGTAAGTCAATGATGCTTTGTTTGGTTACTGCATTTCCTTCAGTTGGTTTAAAACGGCATCTCCAATGATCTGTGCAGAAAGTCTCTTCAAATCCCTCTGGCCATACCTTAATACCTCTGTTGGTAATCATGCTCAATTTAATATCATCTGAATTAATTTTTTGAATCACGTTTGCTAATTCATCAGGGCTGCTACCATTCCAATGTACAAAAATGTCAACGCCAACAAGATCTTTTTTGGATGGTGCTCTTCTTACGTATTTAGGTAATTGAAGCGCAGCTCCATGTGCATAAGATACCGCCTTTAACTGAGTTGGCAAATTTCCAAGATTGGCAATAACGGCCTGTGCAAATTCTTTTGTCCCAACTTTTTGCTTGCTTGTTCCTTCTTTAAAAATGTCATAAGTATGCGTTCCATCTTCTAATGTCTTCAACCAGGCATTTTGCACCTTTTCTGCAACGGCTGTTTGACCTAAGTGATTCAGCATTAAAATAGCACCTTGCAATAAACCGGAAGGGTTTGCCAAATTTTGGCCAGCCCTTCTTGGAGCAGACCCGTGAATAGCTTCAAACATTGAGCAAGTTTCGCCAATGTTTGCAGAGCCTGCCAATCCAACAGAACCTGTTATTTGTGCTGCAACGTCAGACAATACATCTCCATAAAGATTAGGCATTACAATTACATCAAACGCTTCTGGAGTGTCAGCAAGTTTTGCAGCACCGATATCTATTATCCAATGCTCATTTTCGATTGCTGGATATTCAGCAGCAATTTCATCAAATACTTTATGAAACAGACCATCTGTTTGTTTCATAATATTGTCTTTGGTAAAACAGGTGACTTTCTTTCTGCTGTATTGTTTAGCATATTCAAATGCATAACGTACAATTTTCTCACAACCCGGTCGGCTGATAATCTTCAGGCATTGTACCACTTCATCTGTTTGCTGGTGTTCTATCCCTGCATACAAATCTTCTTCATTTTCTCTTATAATCACTACATCCATTAATGGATGTTTGGTTTTTACAAAGGGGTGAAGACTCATACATGGTCTTACATTTGAATACAAACCAAGAAACTTACGGGTTGTAACATTTAAACTCTTGTAACCACCGCCTTGAGGTGTAGTGATAGGTGCTTTTAGAAATACCTTGTTTCTTCTGATAGTATCCCAAGACTCTTTGGCTATACCGGCTGTATTCCCTGCTAAATAAACTTTTTCACCAACTTCTATTTCTTCAATCTCAATTTGAGCACCTGCAGCTAGAATAATATCGAGTGTGGCGTCCATTATTTCTGGACCTATTCCATCACCTTTAGCAACTGTTACTTTTGTCATTTTATTTGCATTTTACATTTGTGTTGCAAAATTGTGCTTTGTAAATGATATATTTTTATTTATGTTTGTAATGATTTGCATTAATAATTTTTATGAATTACACTCTTAACCAATTGCAGATTTTCCTTAAGGTTACGCAGACTCAAAGTGTAACAAAAGCAGCAGAAGAATTGAATTTAACACAGCCCGCAGTTTCCATTCAGATAAAAAATTTGCAAGACCAGTTTGATATCCCGTTAACAGAGGTAGTTGGCAGAAAAATATATATCACCGATTTTGGCAAAGAATTAGCCAGATCTGCAGAGGAAATAATCAATCAAGTATATGCTATAAACTATAAAACATTAGCGTTTAAGGGTCAATTGACAGGCAGACTTAAAATATCGGTAGTATCTACTGGTAAATATGTAATGCCATACTTCTTGGTTGGCTTTATGAAACAACACCCAGGTGTAGAGCTAATCATGGATGTTACCAATAAATCAAAAGTGATTGAAAGCTTGAAAAAGAATGAAGTTGATTTTTCATTGGTATCCATTGTTCCAGATTTTTTGGCTGTCAATACGGTTAAACTGCTTGATAATAACCTTTATTTGGTCGGTGGAAAAGAAACAAAATCAAAGAAAGGGATAGAAATAAAAGCGCTTTTTGATCAAATTCCACTCATATTCAGAGAGGAAGGTTCAGGTACAAGACAAGCAATGGAAGAATTCTTACAAACCCACAGTCTGCCAAACCATAAAAAAATGGAGTTAACTTCTAACGAGGCAGTTAAGCAAGCAATAATCGCAGGACTTGGCTACTCCATAATGCCCATACTAGGAATAAAACAAGAATTAGCCAATGGTTCTATTAAGATTATTCCGTTAAAAGGATTGCCGTTAAAAACAACTTGGAGGCTGATTTGGCTGAAAAGAAAAAACTTATCGCCTGTTGCTGCTTCCTTTTTAGAATATCTAAACAAAGAGAGAAGTACAATTATTAAGGAATGGTTTAATGACCTTGATAAAATCCAACAGACATCATAACATTTTACTGCTTCTTCATATTGAATGTTATCGCCTTTGTTTTACCATTCATTGGTCCTGATATTTCTGCTACAGCTGAGTCGGCTTTTATTTGCTTGTATGAAATTAATTGTGGAAAATCATGCGCTTTATTTTCAAATACCAATTCTTTATCCGTAGAAAAAATGCAAGAAAACAAAATCGGCTCTCCCTCATTCTGATAACTAACTGTAGGAATATAAATTAACTTTTCCCCTTTCTGCACTAACAAAATTGTTTCTTTTGAAACAGTATCCTCTCCTCTTAAAAAATAGCTGGTGCCTGCCAATGCAGAATCATTCAAGTGAGTCCAATATTCAATGGCAAACCCGTCAGTTGATTTGCTTTTCCATTGACCAATTAACCAACTGGCTTTTTTGATTTCGGTAAATGATTTTAGATTGCTTGCTTTATCATTATTGGAAGTAATTGGATTACACGATAGAAATGTCAAAATAAAAATGATGGGAAAACTAAATGATTTATACATGGGAAGGCTTTATGATTTTAGGATAAAAAAAATCCATTTTGTTTTGAGTTTCCGTTCTTGAAATTAATGATAATTAAAAAGGAATGAAAAGATTTTTGCGGATAGCAATTATTGAATAAAAGCGTTATTGTTTATGCTTATCCAATTAATTATAAACAAAACAGGAAAAGTAGGATGCAAAACGAGGAATTAATTGAAAATATTTTAACAACTGTGTCATTATGTTAAAAGAATGTTTACATTCACTTCTCCCATTTTTTTAAATAATTAAACAAAATTGTCAATGAAAAAATTTTTGCTTCTAACTACAATGTTAGGTTTTTTAGCTATTGCAGGAAATGCCCAGGTCAATAAGTTCTGGTCTTTAAACAATCAAAGCCGTAGTAGCATTGTTACAGATAAATCTGTATCAAGGCCATCTTATCCTAAAGAGGTGAAATTATTCAATTTAAATTTTGAACCTTTTAAGCAAGTCTTGTTCTCAATCGTTGGCAAAAATGCGATGAACAAATCGACAATTATTTCTTTACCAAATGCTGAAGGAAACATTGAGTCGTTTGAGGTGTATGAAGGTTCGAATTTTGAACCGTCATTGCAAGCTCAATTTCCAGAAATAAGGGCTTTCTCTGGTAAAGGAATTACAGACAAGAGCGCCACTTTGAAACTTAGTATTTCTCCACAAGGTATTCAGACCATGGTTTTCAGAACTGACAGAGATAATGAATTCATTGAAGCTTATTCTAAGGATCATACTATCTATTCTGTATATAACTCACATAGAGCATTGGGAAAACTACCATGGAATTGCAGTACAGACGAAAAGATGGAATTTGAATTAAACAAAAGTATCAAACCTTTTCAATTAGCGGCAAGATCAGGAGGCAATTTAAAGATAATGCGCCTTGCTCAATCCGTAACTGCTGAATATTCAAACTACTTTGGAGCTACAAGTGCATCACAAGTAGGTCTTGTTTTAGCAGCCGTAAATGCGACCCTTACGCGTTGCAATGGTGTGTATGAAAAAGATTTGGCCCTGCACCTAAATCTGGTTACTAACAGTACAAGTGTTTTTTATTACAATGCAAGTACAGATCCTTATTCTGCAGCTGCAGCCGGATCTGGGGGTGCCTGGAACAATGAATTGCAAACCACCTTAACCTCCGTTATTGGAGATGCCAATTATGACATCGGACATTTGTTTGGTGCTTCCGGTGGTGGTGGTAATGCTGGCTGTATTGGTTGTATTTGTAACACCGGTAAAGGAAGTGGTTATACTTCTCCCGCTGATGGTATTCCTGCTGGTGATAATTTTGATATTGACTATGTAGTTCATGAAGTTGGTCATCAATTAGGTGCCAATCATACTTTTTCCTCTTCTAGCGAAGGAACAGGCGTAAATAAAGAAGTAGGCTCAGGCATTACCATTATGGGTTATGCTGGTATTACAAGTTATGATGTTGCTCCTCATTCCATTGATATTTATCACCAAGCTTCAATTGCACAGATCCAAACAAACCTTGCATCTAAAACATGTCCGGTTACTTCCTCCATGGTAAATGCAACACCGGTTGTTGCTGCTGTAGGTAATTATACTATTCCTATTAGTACACCTTTTGCACTTAAAGGTTCTGCCACAGATGCAAATGCAGGTGATGTATTGACATATTGCTGGGAACAAAATGACAATACCACCACTACCGGTGCCAATAGTAAAGCTAGTCCAACTAAAACAACTGGTCCAAACTGGATTTCATTCAGACCTACTACTTCACCAACAAGAAATTTCCCTCAACTTTCTACCATTTTAGCTGGCGGCTTAACAACCGGACCATTGGCAGGTGGGGATGCCGGTACAACGATAGAAGCATTAAGTTCTGTTGCAAGAACATTAAATTTTAGACTAACAGTAAGAGATAATGCACCTTACAGTTCTACCGCCCCTATTAGTGTTGGTCAAACCCAGTTTACTGATATGGTTGTAACAGTTAGTGCAGCTTCCGGTCCTTTCGCAGTAAGTTCTCCTAACTCTGCTGTTTCATGGGCTGGTAACTCAACGCAAAATATCACATGGAGCGTTGCAGGTACAACTGCATCTCCGGTAAGTTGTGCTAATGTAAAAATTTCATTAAGTACTGATGGGGGGTTAACTTTCCCTACCGTATTGGTAGCAAGTACACCTAACGATGGTACAGAGGCTTTGGTAATTCCAAATAACGCTTCAACTACTGCAAGAATAAAAGTAGAAGCCGTAGGCAATATCTTTTTTGATATTTCAAACACAAACTTCACCATCACTGCAGGTTCTGCTTGCGGAACTGCTACGGGTTTATCATCTTCTGCTGTTACTACAAACAGTGCTTCCATTAGCTGGACAGCGGTTGCTGGTGCAACTAGTTATGCCGTTGATTATAAATTAAATTCATCAAGTATTTGGACTCGTTTTTCTACAGCTCAAGCAGGAACTTCTGCAAATCTTATTAGCTTGGCTAATGGCAGCTTATATGATTGGAGAGTGATAGCTACTTGCACATCAGGTGTTGGTGGAACAGCCTCTGCACAATTTACAACACAAATAGTGTGTGTTGCTCCTTCAGGTTTGGCTTCAACTGCTGCATCTACAAGTGCTACTGTTAATTGGTCAGCTGTTTCTGGTGCAACTAGCTATGCAGTTGATTATAAATTAAATTCATCAGGTACTTGGATTAGTTTCTCTACGGCTCAAACCGGTACTTCAGCCAATCTTACCGGATTGGTGTCTTCTTCTTTGTACGATTGGAGAGTAAGTGCAACATGTCCTTCTGGTATTACCTCTGCAACTGCTGCGCAATTTACTACTACTGCACCCGCAGTTTGTAATGCGCCAACTGCATTGTCTTCTTCTACTGTTACTTCAAGCAGTGCTGCTGTAAGCTGGACTGCTGGAAGTGGTGCGGTTAGTTATGCAGTAGATTATAAATTAAATTCATCAGGTACTTGGATTAGTTTCTCTACTGCTCAAACGGCAACTTCTGCTAACCTTACAGGCTTAGTCGCTTCTTCATTATACGACTGGAGAGTAACTACTAATTGTGCTTCTGGTTCAAGCTCACCGGCTACTGCTCAGTTTACAACAACAGCAGCATCAACTTGCGCTACAGCATTTGAACCCAATGAAACACAGGGAACAGCAGCGGCAATCTCATCTGGGGTAACGAATTCTGCAGCTATTAGCACTTCAACAGATATTGATTATTACGCCATCACAACAACAGGAACCAACAACATTGCTTACAACCTAGTTGGTCCATCTGGTGTTGACTTTGACCTGTATGTATACAATAATGCAGGAACACAGATTGGTTCGAGTGCAGGAACAACAGCTACAGAAACCATTTCATTGACCAGCCAGGCCGCAGGTACCTATTACATTAAGGTATTAGGATACAATGGTGCGAACAGTGCTTCTTGCTACACTATTAAAGCAACAGCAACTGCAGTTACGAGCTGCCAAAGTACATTAGACAATTCTACAAACGGAACTATTTCAGGTGCAGCAACTATTCCTTTTAATACGAATGTAAATGGTCTAATTAGCCCGAGTGCTGATATTGATTATTATAAATTTGTAATAACAACTGCCGGTACTTTAACTGCTACTCTTACTACATTGCCTGCCGATTTCGACTTGAAAATTTTGAATAGTGCAGGAACGCAAGTGGCTATTTCTCAAAATGGAAGTACCACGAGCGAAAGCATTAGTTACACTGCTGCAGCAGGTACTTATTATGCACAGGTATTTGGATATAATGGGGCCAACAGTGCTACTAGTTGCTATACACTCAAAGTACAATTGGGTACTGCTACTCGTTTTGCTCCAGAAGTTGCAAATGCTGAATTGGTTTCTATTTATCCAAACCCAGTACGCAACGAATTAAAAGTAAACATGGGTGGGTATACTGAGCCTGTATCCGTAATGGTTACTGATATATTTGGTCGCAGAGTGATGAATAAAACATTTGCAATCACATCAAATATCAATACCAATAAATTGGCAGCGGGTATTTACTTTGTATCCATTTTAGATAAAAATGGCACTGTCATTAAAAAAGATAAAATAGTGAAAGAATAATTTTATTGGATTTTTTTAAGAAAGGGGCTTCCGAAAGGGAGCCTCTTTTTTTTAGATATTTCTGTAAAGTGGTCACAATATTTTCCTTTCAATTTGTACGCTTTTAATTGAAAAATGTAAACAATGATGCTCTTAATTTGCTTTTATTATTCAAGCCATATTATCAATATTACCTTTGGCCTCAATGATTGATTTTGTTTCATGATTTTTTCAAAATTATCTTAAGGCAAAAAGGTTTCTTCATTTTATTATACTAGTTTGCTTAAATAATTCCGATTATTGTATCTTTGAGCAATCAATAGTTAATCTATGGCTTACTCAATCGATCTCTCCTCAACTGAAGTTGCAGAATTAAAGCGATTAAGACGAAGTGAAAAAGACGGCAAAATACTTCGTCGCTACCAGTGTTTATGGATGGCTCATGAAGGGCTTCCCAAAAAAGAGATAGCCTCTACCCTTGGTATCAATATAGATACGGTAACAGATTGGGTAAAACTATTTAATAAAGACCGTTTAGCAGGCTTAAGCAAGCTGCATTATGAGGGTAGAAGGCCATCAGCTCTTGATGCCATTAAAGATTTATTGCGAAAGCACATCAAAGAACATTCCATCAGCAAACTTTCTGAACTTCAAGATTTTTTAAAAACCGAACATTCAATTGCTGTAGAACACAGTTGGTTAAGCCGCTATTGTAAAAAAAACTCTATTGCTCTTATAAAAAGACCAGACTGATACCAGGAAAAATC
>JANMZN010000126.1:0-3884 GCA_031383285.1 Segetibacter sp. | reverse complement strand
GCTCATCCTGTTTGGTTTTTAGACGGCAACCCAATTGTGGGATATAGCAAACAAAAAGCAGGTATCAGACTTATGTTTTGGAGTGGTGCAGACTAAAAACCAAACAGGATGAGCATGCCAAATTTTATTTTCTGCTTCGGCAAGTTCATTGTCAATAATTGTCACGAGTTGGTCGCAAATTTCTTTGTCATCCAAAGTTTGTTTGTCATTGTATGCGCTAATTTCTTTGTTCATTTCTGTCGTGATTATGTGGTCGTCTAACATTGCTGGTAACGCCTGCATTTCCGTTAATCCACGCAAATTAAGAAATAAAAATGTTTTTGATAATCTACCATTTTGTATTGTCGTTAGGGCAATCTGCCTAATGGCGAGGCGAGTACAGTTTTACCTATTTCTGCATTTCTAAACATTATTTTACCTACATCAGTCTTCACTATAATTACGATTGCTGATCAAGAACACCACACAAAGGGGTTAGTTTATTAATCCTTTTGGTAACAAACCGACAAAGGCAAAACCCGACAAATCCTTAAGAGCACTTACTACACGGCTACCTTAGGTTTCTTTCTCCGCCGTTGCGGATCATTTCTTGCCGGTTGGGCAAAACGAAACCTTAGTTATTGGCTAGTGGCAAGTTGAAATAGGTAAGTTTAAGTTAAAGTGAGGTCTCCAAAAAAGGTTCTATCTTAATTTCAATCCGCAATTGTTTAAAATGAAAACACTTTACACATTTCTATTGGCTGGATTTACGTCCTTCAGCGCAATAGCGCAACACTCAATACAAAAAACACTTTATCACCAATTTGGCAAGCCTGATTTAATTGAAACTTCTCAAAATGAAGTTGAGCAATTGATTCAAGAGTTAAAAGAAGTAAAGGTTGAGACTGTCAAAATCAAATCTCATACGGATAAAGTTGGCACCGAACCCTATAATCAGAAATTGTCGCAGCAACGTAATTTTTTAGTACTACAAATTTTGCAAGGACAACTACCAAAAGATGTTTCATTTGATGTTAGTTATTTCGGTGAGGATAGTCTCTTGACTTCGGATGATTGGATTCAACCTAAAAACAGGCGGACTGAAATCTATGTTTGGTACGGTAAGAAAGATGAGAGCAAACAAATGGAAATAACACAACTATCCCCCTATATCGAAGACGTCAAAGAACAACGATTTGAAATCAATTTAGATGATACAGTTTCAATTACTGCAAACGAAGGCACTTTCATGAAATTTCCTCCCGGATCATTTCAAAATAAAAGAAAGGAAGCAGCAAAAGGTAAAGCTGTTTTATTAATAAAAGAGTATTACATGCCGGGAGACATTCTATTATCTGGTATGCATTCGGTATCGGATAAAGGATTATTGCAAACAGGTGGAATGTTCAAAGTATTTATTGTACAGGACAACGATACAATGGTGGCAGAAACACAAAAGCCTGTTCAAATAAAAATGCCCGACATTAATAATATTTCAGCGAATATGAATGTTTTTACAACTAACCATAGTGACACTAGTTTATGGAATGATACCCGTCAAGGGTTTAGGCGTATAATAAGTTCATGGAGTTGGCCGTTGCCTTCTGGAAAACTTCAGGATTTAGATATTGATGAAGAACTTCCTTTTTACAAGTGGGAAAATGGCAGAAAATGGAGTGAAGAATATTATTCAGGCAATCCTATTATTTATTGGGGTTCCATGAATAAATTCGTACAAACAAATAACATAAAGCCATTGGCAAAAACGGTGAGCTATACTATTACTAAAACTGATTCAATAACTCTCAAGGTAGATATGCATGAAACATTTAGAAGACGTGCCTATAAAAAGTATCTGACAAAAGAGTTTGACACTACTTTTCTCGTAAAGTATTCTTCGGCTGTTTATGAAACTATCATTACAGACTTGAATTACATAAACTGCGACAGGTTTCTAAAATTTCCAAAAGTAACAGATTTCTATGTTAAAACCCCCGACTTTGTGGGTGCCCAATTGCTTGTTTATTTTAAGAATTTAAATGCTTTCATGCCAGCAGAATATGAAAATGATAAGTATAAAGTACTAAAAGTTCCACCAGGGGAAGATGTATATTTAATTGCAGTTGGTAAAAGAGGAGATGAATTCTATTTTGGAAAACAACCTTTTACTATTTCACAAAATGGTGTGGCTAATGTTTCAATGAAGAAGATTAAGTATGAGGATATGAAAAAGATGTTTAAGGAGTTTGGTTATAAAACTAATCCAATTTAATTCTGCGGATTGCTTGCAGCTAACGACAGTCTGTGAAAAAACCGCGGCTCATCAAACAAATATACACATGGCTTAGGAAAATCAAAACTGCACATGAAACTTACTTTTGTTTTTACTGTTATTGGATTTTTTCACAAAGAATTCTTTATTTATCACTTCTAGGAGAAGATCATCCAAAGTGGGAATTAATCAATATCCTGAATATATTTACACATTATAGTGGTTGGTGAATACCAACCACGGCGGAATGTATAATAAAAACACCCGTCAGCGTATGAAATACTGACAGGTGCTTAGTTATAAAAATGCAGTTAGATTGGCTATTCTTTTATCAATTTTCTTTGCTCTACTACTTTACCTGTATTATCAGTTAAGCGCATTAAATACACTCCATTTTGTTGACTACTGATATTTATTTCAGATTTGGGATTGTTGATATTGGTTTGATAGATTTTTTGACCCAATAAATTGATCACTTCCAAATTCATTTTCTGATAATTACTATTTGCATTGAATTTAACAGAAAACAAACCATTTGACGGATTAGGGTAAATATTAACCGTAGAAAGGTTTATTTCTTTCGCATCTTCCTCCATATCTATTGGTCGGGCAACTAGCGGCCTTGCAGTACAAGTAGATAAAGTACTTCTACAAACTGTTATTGTTTTACTAGTACTTACAAAGCATTGATTGGTGGCTTTTACCGTTATAATTGCACAGGTAGGATAATTGCTACTTAAAGTTGCTAAAGTACTGAAATCATTGGGACCTCCATTTGGGGCAAAAGTTGCACCTCCTGTATTAGCAGTCCATACATAACTAATGATACCAGAAATTGGGATAACAGAATATGTTTTAGAAACGCCATTCGGAATAAAAGAACTTGAACAAATGTTGGTAGGGCCGGTTATAGAACCTAAAGCATTTGGAGCAGAGTTAACCACTTTGGTTTTAGTTCCTCCTGTACCACAAGCATTTGAGGGGGTTACTGTAACACTACCTGTTATATTGGCTGTGCCAATCATAGTAACAGTTGCAGAATTTACAGTTGTAGTTGCAGGACCATTCATGCCCGCAGGCCATCCCCAGTTATAAGTTACACCAGTGCCCATATTCGTACAGGTATAAGTTGCAGTGGTAAGACCGCATAGGCTGTTAGGTCCGGATAAGCTCGTCGGTGTACCAGGTATTAAGCTAATCAAACGACTACTTGCAGTACTTGTGCCGCAGGCATTGCTAGCAGTAACAGTTAAGTTTCCGTTCATTGCAACACCTACTGTTTGATCTATGGTGACCGTTACACTATTTCCTGCAGTATTGTAAACAGGGCTTAACATTCCCGGACGCAAAGTCCAGGTATAAGTAACACCTGGTACTGCTGTAACTGAGTAGGTGACCGTAGTAAGTCCGCAAACATATTTTGACCCTACAAAACCAGCAGGTTGGGCTGGGGCTGAGGTGCAAGGGCAAACAGAAATTTCTATAAGATTAGTAGAGTGGGGGAAAGAGCCATTAGCCTGAATAAAAGTAAGTTTATTAGTATAAGCAGGAGAAAGATAATTATACTGAAATAGCACGCCCATATCAGGATAACCACCGAGGTTGCGTTGGCACATTCCATAAAGATTTCCAT
>JANMZN010000023.1:0-15372 GCA_031383285.1 Segetibacter sp. | reverse complement strand
CTGATCCAAAAGCAATGGGTGTTCCCAAAGCAGAAAGCTATCTACCATTGGCTCCACATTTTACCAGTATTGGCGGGCTTACGTATAGGAAAGGAAAAGGATTGAATGGCAGTTTGCGCTACCGATTTATGAACAACAGGCCAGCCAATGAAGACAATTCTGTAGTTGCTGCAGGCTATTTTATTACGGATGCTGCTATCAACCTTTCCAACAAAAAATGGGAGGCTGGGTTGTCCATTCAGAATCTTCTAAATACCAAATGGAAAGAAACACAATTTGACACCGAAAGTCAATTACAATCAGAACCAGCGCCTGTCTCAGAGATACACTTTACACCAGGAACACCCTTTTCGGCAAGACTTAGTTTTACAATATTTTTCTAAAAAGATATGATGCTATTGACGAGTCATCATTTACTTTCATAGGCAAAGCCTATAAAACAAATTTTTTATAGAAATACTAATAGTCTACATAAAATATGATGGACATTAAAAACTTATGACCAAGCACTATTTTCATCAAGTGAATTTAAAAATGAATCGGCTGTTTCCAAATGGCTGTTTTGTTTAGCATCTGACATTTTATCAAAACTACGTACCAACATACCAAGTCTTGGATTCTGCAAAAAGAAATCCCTATGCTGATGCATAAATCGCCAAAACAAACCATCCCATACAGTCTGCCAACTCCCTTTATTGTAATCACTCATTTTAAGTAGATAATTGCTGCCACTGATATAAGGCTTAGTTGACATCAAACCTCCATCTGCAAACTGACTCATACCATATACATTTGGTACCATTACCCAATCATAAGCATCTACAAAAAGCTCCATAAACCAGCGATAAACCTCGTTAGGATCGAACTCACACAGCAGCATAAAGTTGCCAAGTACCATCAACCGCTCAATGTGATGGCAATAACCCGTTTTTAAAACCTTCTGTATTGTGTCATCAATTGGCTCAATACCAGTAGTTCCGGTCCAAAAAGATGCTGGAATTTTTCTGCTAAAGCCCCAATAATTCATTGTTCGTTCTGTTGATCCTTTTAATTCATACACTGCTCGGATAAACTCTCTCCAACCTGTAATTTGCCTTATGAAACCTTCCAGCGAATTCAATGGAACTTCGTGATTGCTGGCATAGGATAACGCCTCCTCAATTATAAACTGAGGAGTTAACAATCCAACATTTAGCATTGGGGATAAAACACTGTGATTTAGCACTAGCTCTTTGGAGACAATAGCATCCTCATAAGAACCGAACTCAGCAAACCTACATTTAAAAAAGTCTGCGAGCCACGTTTTGCTTTCACTAAATGATGTAGGAAAAATGAAATCACTGTTTAAATAACCAACGTTGTCAGGAAAATACTTCTGAGTATAACTTATTGCCTCTTTATAATATCCGGATAGACTAATTAAGTCCATTTTAGGGGGCGTTTTACTCTTAGGATATTTCAAACGATTTTCATCATCATAAGTCCATTTTCCACCAACAGGCTTTTGCTTTGCTTCTATTAAAATATTTTTATTCAACCGTTGATACTTGTAAAAATCAGTTTGAAAAAGTCGCTTTTTATTTTGAAAAAAAGTTTCATTTTCCTGAGCAGAATTTAGAAAAAGCTGTGATTGATTTTTATTAATCAAAAGTTGGCATTCTTTACTTGTTTGCACAATTCTGCTTTCCAACCAACAATCTGTTGTATCCATAAACTCTAAAGAAGCAATGCCCTTCGACTTTAGATAAGGAATTAGTTTTCTCACATCTGATAGTTCGTTGAAGGAATCAATATAAACAACCTCAATATTTTTTGAAAGAAGGTAACCTTCATAAAACTTCATGCTTGCCCTATGAAAAATAATTTTCTGCTTATGAAAATTAAATTGCTTGAAGAAGAGCACCTCTTCAATAAGATAAATAGTATCACATGTAGAAACAATTGAGTTATGCTCAAACAATTGATGCGGAAAAATTAAACCTGTTCTCATACTTTGTTTTTATTCATTCTACATTTATCGCTGCAATATTTCACTTCATCCCATACTTTCTCCCATTTTTTTCTCCAACTAAAAGGAAGCTTGCAACCCACACATATTTTTACAGGAAGATCTCTTTTCTTCATAAAATAATTGTTCTTATTGTGCTCTATTTTAATCTGGTATTTCTATCGGCATTCACATGTTTTTTTAAAATTCTGGCTCCCTCTTTTACAACCGATGCAGTCTTACTAAAACTCCACACTACTTCGCTTGCTTTTTTCCTTGTGGCTTCAATATCAACAATTGGTTTAGGATAATCTCTGCCAATTATAACCTTGTAAATAATTTGCTCCATTTCTCCCAGTTTCCAAGGCTCATGTACCAATGCAGCCGGAACAAGTGCCAACTCAGGAACCCATGTCTTAATAAAAATACCATCAGCATCGTGCTCCTGAGAATTTTTTATTGGATTGTAAATCCGAATGGTATTAATACCGGTAACCCCTGATTGCATTTGCAATTGTGGAAAATGAATACCCGGTTCGTAATCTAAAAATTGCCTCGCTAAAAAATGAAGGTCTCTCCAATCTTGCCAAAGATTAAAAACAAAAAATGAAACGACCATAGCCCTCATTCTGAAATTAATATATCCTGTTGCAACAACGCATCGCATACATGCATCTACTATAGGCACTCCGGTTTGCCCCATCTGCCATGCTTGGATGTAAACTTCATTCTTCGGTTTTACAAAATCAGCATAAGCTTTGTTTACATGCTCAAACTCCATCCTACATTCATCTTCAAATTTTTGCATGAAGTGGCAATGCCAATGTAAACGGGATATAAAATTAGATAATGCTCTTTTATTAATAGCTGCTGAATAATGCTGCATAGTATATTGATAAACCATGCGCATACTTATATTTCCATAAGATAAATAAGGAGAGATCCGACTACACCCTTTTCTACTTAATGCCGGCTTGGATATATGCTTTGAGTAATTGACGTATCGCTCCTTCAAAAAACTATTCAAATATTTCCAGGCATACGATTCGCCTCCTTGTTGAAAATTACTATCTCGTTTGGTGATGGATGTATCTAATTCACCACCTTTTATTTCATTATAAATGGATGAGTCGAGATTAAAGAAATTCAAACTTTGCAAGTCTATTAACTTTGGCTCTGAAGTCATTGTTTGCTCCCACCGCTTAGACCAATTCTTTCTCGATTTAAGTTTTCGTATTACACCATTGTGTTGAGACTCTTGCCAATCAATTTGGTTCTTTGCACAAAACGCTTTGATTGCAATATCCCTGTCATAGGTTATTTTATTACCAATTTCCTGATGCGAAAAAATACTATCAATATTATAGTGCTGTTTTAGCTTTTCAAAAACCAATAATGCTTCGGAATGAAAAATATAAATCTGAGTATTACAGTCAACCAGTTTTATTTGCATATCTAGCAAAGATTCGTACACAAATCGCCAATGCCTTACATCACTATCAGCATAGTTCATTACCGAAGGTTCAAAAAGGTAGATGAATAAAATGGGTAATTGCTTCTTTTGTGCGTTAAAAATGGGCTCATGATCTGTCAACCGCAAATCCCTTTTTAGCCAAACAATTACAATAGTTTTATCGCTTATATACTTTGTGGCCATTTGTCTGTTGTTGCATAACTTAATCGCTCTATCAAACTAGTTTTGTAATAGGCATCTAATCCTGATCCTGCTAAAACATCTGCTTTATCCAAAGCGACAAATCCATCCGGCGCAATAATGGATTCATCTATTTCTATGTGTTCGATACTGCCTATAATTAATAGCGTTCCATTAATGGCAATCTCAATTTTTTCTTGTAGTCGCATTCCAATTTTCACTGCTGCTTCTTTTACAAATGGTGCATCAAAGTTCGGATGATAATATTCAGAGAATCCACACGCATTAAACTCAGAAACATCGTTATCATATTTAGCTGATGTTTGATGCCCTTTTATATAATCGCCTGTAGTGATATAATTGATTGTGTACTGATTCGTTTCCAAAATATTATTGAGGGTGTCTCGCCTTACTGTATTGGGGCGACTAATAAAGCCCCACAGTGGCGGGTTAGCGCCTATATGAATGAGTGAATTAAATATGGCAAGGTTGCTATGTCCGCTTTCTGATTTGGTTCCAATTAAGAAAGTTTGCTTTAACCCCGCTAACGAATTAATAAATGAAGCCCTATATTGACTTTCGTAACCAATGATTGTTTCTTTATCAATAATCATTCTATTTGTATTTAATTGATATTTGTTTCTCTACTTTTTTCCAATAAGCAAAAAATGAGGGATAGTAATCAGCCACAGAATCAACAATCCAATCTCTCGATTCCACAATCCCTTCATATCTCAAATTCATTGGGTGCTCTTTGTAAACTATTTTATCCAATTGATATTTACTGACAAGGAATTCAAAGGAACCAACATACACTTGAATGCCCGGAATGTTCTTAGTTAATGCCAATAGAAAATCAATACACTTATTGCTTACCGGATACGCTTCAAAAAAATCGGGCTCCAACAGCAAAATTCTGTTGCCTTCAACTCCTTGTTTCCAAAGCGGATCTACATTGTAATAGTTGTAAACGAAAGTTGGCAAACTGTTGTCTATATGAATGGAAGTCGTTTGTGGCAAAACAGACCTGAGAAAAAGTCCTTGTGTAGGTTGCAATTGGTTAGGAATATCCATTTTCTCCAATGCTTCATACGACTTGTCCAGAAAAGTATCCTGCTGCATTGTGTGCGTATATTTATTGATGTTTTCCTGATTGGCAAAATATTTTTTGCTACTGTTACTACCTGCTACCCATTGCCAACTACAGGCATTGCTTGCCCAATCTCCATCCAACAAATGATAGTACATCCATTGTGAAGGAAGATGCCAATGAGATTTAGCAATATTGCAAACCAACGAAGCTGTGTACATTCTACAGTGGTTGTGCATATAGCCGGTATGGTAGAGTGTTTCAATTGCCTTGTCAATGCCAGTAATTCCGGTCTTAGCGTTTACTATATCAACAGATATTTCTCTATTGGAAACAGTTTCTTGCGGATGTTTGATATCACTGTTTACATCTCTATGCTGTCCCACACGTTGAAAATAATCACGCCAACAAAGTTCTTTTACAAATGGACTTATTTCATTTAGTTTGTATCCTTTTGCAAATACATGCTCCAATATCATTTTTGTACTTATAACCCCCCGGGAAATATAAGGAGACAAATAAGTAACTGCTCCATCTATGTAGTTTCGCGTTCTACCATACGCTATGGGATCAATCTGATTTACCTTATCGAGTATGCTATGGTATGCTGTCACCAATTGAATTGCCATCTATCGCTTGCTTATTTTGTTCATAGAAACTGCCCTTTGCCGACTACATTTAAACCTATTAATTTCCACACTTCTTTTCTGTGCATGCTTTTGACTTGTACCGCTGTTCACTCTTTTTCTCCATAAATTAAAACTACTCCGCTTCAGTTCCTTGCGCATGAGTGCAATTACTTCTGCCTCGGAAAGAGAAAATTGCATTGCAATGGCTTCGAATGTTGTTCGGTCTTCCCAAGCCATTTCTATTATTCTATCTTTGTCAATCAAATCCATACAATAGTTTTTTAAAAAGTTGTTCGTTTCCAGTCTACAGTCACTTTCGAGCCTTCCGCTAGAATCACGCTATTAGGTTCTGTATCGCTTAAAAAGGCAAAACTATTTCCATACATGGAATTAAAATCGCACTGAATAGCATAATTATAAACCTCATTTATGAGCCATCTTGGATGATTTACCTTGTACTCCTGCGATTGTAGTCCATCTAATTTGGTATATCCGTAATAGTGCTCAAAAATAAACTCCTCGATGCCACCAATCTTCATCTCGGTTTTCTTAGCTTCTGCATTCACTTCAAGGTAATTCCATTCATTGTTTGTCTTCCATTCGTACCTGACGAATTTATCGTTCTTACCAACAGATATTTTATTTTTTGTTGGAATAGCAATGTAGTGCTCTTTGTAAAGCTTATTGGCAAGCCAGGCTACCATTTTATATGGTACCGTTTCATTTATAAAAACAACCCCACGTTTTAAGGTATTCCCTTCTTTTCTTTTAACATAAAAACGAAGGTTTATTTCTTCAAAAGTTCCCAACAAAGGGATTGGGATCTGGAAAAGGCTTGTTTTCTTAAACATAAAACCTACAAGGCTTACATAGGTTTTGTTTTGATGACAATCCAATTCAACACCTTTTGGTAGGTAAGGCTCCAACAAATCAGGATTGACAGCATAATTTGCCATTATCAAGTTTTCCCAATCAGCCGATAAAAAAGTATTAGACATTTATTTTTATACAAATTACGTTATTAAAATTACCTATTTCAAAAGACCTATTCCAATCTTTACAAAAAAGCTCATTTGTTATTAAGCAGCATGCATTGAAAAATGAAATAAATACGATGATTATAAACGCTTTGACCACAAAATTAAACTTTACTCAAAACGCGGCTAAACAAACTGATTTCCTGAATTTCATCAAGCTTAAGTAACAATAAACGATGGAATTTGTTTGCTTGTACCATTATATTTATATACCATTTGTGTTGCCCTATCCTACTTAAATGGAAACAATTCAACCTTCAATTGAAGTATGATAAAAATTAATAACCGGGGTTTTTTTTCAGATTGTATTTGCCAAAAGAGAACCCCTTTTCATCCGGCATCTATCAAAAAAATGTTGATTGCCATTGACAAAACAAATCGGGATGTGCTAATCAGACAGTAAAAAAACGGCCATTTAAAACATTAAACATCAGGTATCCGAACCGATTAATGGGTGAAAAAGCGCTAATTATGGGGATGTAGATTAATTTATGATATAAAATGAAATACAACTGACTAAAAAAGCGTTACTCAGTGTAAGTAATACCAATATTTTACTGAAATATGAACAATAAACTCCGTTGGCTGATGTTTTTATGCCTTATGACCTCATTGGTTAAGGCACAGCCGTATCTGTACCACAATGAATGGATTGATTATAACAAAACTTATTACAAGTTTAAAGTTATGGGCTTTGGTTTGGATGCCAACAGCATGCCTGTACGCAAGGGAATGGTACGCATTCCTTATGCCTCGTTATCAGCAGCTGGCCTTGGTTCTGCACTTTCCGAACATTTTCAGTTATTCCGCGATGGGGAAGAAGTAGCCATCTATGTATCAACACCAAGCGGACAACTAGGCAGTGCTGATTACATAGAGTTTTATGGAGAAATCAACAACGGTAAACTTGATAAAGAATTGTACCGAAATCCAGATTTTCAACTTAGCGATAAATGGAGTTTGCAGACAGATACAGCAGCCTACTTTCTAACCATTAATACAGCAGCCCTAAACAAGCGGATAATTCAAA
Organism: Segetibacter sp.; assembly: GCA_031383285.1. GTDB lineage: Bacteria > Bacteroidota > Bacteroidia > Chitinophagales > Chitinophagaceae > Segetibacter. Next base: position 7,945 of record JANMZN010000023.1, on the reverse strand, counting down.
CCAACAATAATGTAGGCAGCAATACACTACCTGCCACAGAATACTTCATGCACACTATGGGCAGGTATTTTCGGGCAGGCGAAGTTTCCAATGGTTTCTCAGCTACGCTGGGGAAAAATCTTTACTCCTCGTCCTACGACCGCGGTGAGGGTTGGATGAGTCGGACCATAAAACCGGCAACAGGTGGTTGCGGAAGTGGCACTTTGCCTCAAACCTTCAGCGATTTAAATCCTTATCTCGCAGGGCCTTTGATGACCGTGCGTACCAATACTGTTGGTGACGGTCAAAACAGTAGGAATGTAAAAATTTCCATCAATGGTGATTCTATTACTACCTATCAAATGGACTACATCAACTACGTAAGGGTTGAAGAAATGGTACCGGTTAGTAAAATAAGCACAGGAATAGCAGTTGTAACTGTAGAGAACCGTAGTACATATGGCTGCGACCAAATGCGAGCTGCATTAATAGAAATCAACTACCCAAGGACATTTAATATGGGCAATGCTTCCATGTTTGAATTTCCTTTACCGTCATCGAATGTGGGGCATTATATCAAATTGTATAATTTCAATTCGGGTGGCTCAGTACCTGTGTTGTATGATTATACCAACAACAAAAGATATGTAGCCGATCTAACCATTACAGATACCATGCAGTTTGTATTGGATCCATCGGTGGAGGAATACAAATTGATACTAACTACACAGGCAGGTGCATATTATAAAGAAGGCATAAATCTGGAGCAAAGAAACTTTACAAATTTTACTCAGCTAGCCAATCAAGGCGATTATTTAATCATCAGCAATCCGCTTATTTATGGCAGCGGAGCCACCAACTACGTAGAGCAATACAGATTGTATCGTTCATCCAGCGATGGCGGTTCGTTTATAGCCAAAACAATTGACATCAATGAATTGGTGGATCAGTTTGCCTGGGGAATAAAGAAACATCCACTCTCCATCAAGAACTTTTTGAGGTATGCAAGAACCACCTTTGCTGCACCACCAAAATATGCCTTTTTGATTGGTAAAGGCGTCATTTATTCTGAATACAGAGCCAATGAAAGCAATCCGCTGGCTGATCAATTGAACCTAATACCTACGTGGGGCAATCCGGCTTCGGATAACCTGTTGGCTGCAGAAGATTTTACAGCTATCCCTGCTACGCCTATCGGACGGTTGTCAGCCGTAACACCGCAGGAAGTAGGCGATTACTTATTGAAAGTACAACAACACGAAGCAGCCCAAAAAGATACTACGCAAACAATTGCTGCCAAAGCGTGGATGAAGAATGTAATACAAATAGCGGGTGCCAATGACCTGTCATTAGGCAATCAATTGGATGGCTACCTCAACAACTATAAAGCAACCATATCTGATACTGCTTTCGGAGCCAATGTCATTAATTTTAGTAAAACAGCAGACCCCGGAGGGTATCCTGAAGCAGTCAATTCATTTAAAAATATTTATGAAAATGGTGCCGGTTTGATTACTTATTTTGGCCACTCCTCTGCTACCAGTTTAGACTTCAACCTGGACAATCCTACCAACTACAACAACCCGGAAAAATATCCGATGTTTATTGCAAATGGTTGTAGTGCAGGCAACCACTTTACTTTTGAAAACAATAGGTTTCTAAGCAAATCAACCATTTCAGAAAAGTTTGTATTAAGCCCACAAGGTGGCGCTATTGGTTATTTGGCAAGTACGCACTATGGTGTCATTAATTACCTGGATCTTTATACAAAAGACTTTTACAAAGCCCTCGGAAACACCCAATACAATAAAGGCATTGGAGATGTAATAAAAGAAGCCATTTCTTCTTCACTTGCCATTACCGGATTGTATGATTATTTCAGCAGAGTGCATGCAGAACAATATGCATTGCATGGCGATCCTGCAGTAAAAATACATGCTTCCGCATTGCCCGATTATGATGTAGAAGCCAGTCAATTAACGGTTAGCCCATCCTTTATTTCAGTAGCAGATAGTTCGTTTACAGTTAAAATAAAATTGTACAATCTTGGAAGAGCAACAACTGATCCTGTAAACCTGAAAATTACCCGACAAAAACCCAACGGAGAAATAACAAACATCTCAACATCTGTTTTGGCACCTATTGATTATACAGACTCTATTACCGTATCTATACCCATCAGTGGCAGCCTTGACAAAGGAACCAATCGCATAACAGCTACGGTGGACGAAGCAGACATTGTTGACGAATTATCTGAGCTAAATAATACTGCATTTGTAGATGTAGAGATATCAGAAGATGAAATCAGGCCCATTTATCCTTACAATTATGCCATCATTAGCAATCCTATAGCAAAACTATCTGCATCTACCGCCGATCCTATTTTTCCAAGTAAGGTTTATGCAGTAGAACTTGACACTACTACCCTTTTCAATTCAGGTTTCAAAATAGTTAAATCAGATACTTCTATTGGTGGTGTCCTCACTTTCGATCCGGGCATTACCTACGAAGATGGCAAAACATATTACTGGAGAGTAGCTCCAAAATCTGCTACCGATCCTCATTGGAGAAATGCATCTTTTACCTATAAAGCCAATGCCGTTTCCGGTTTCCAACAAGGGCATTTGTATCAGAACTTGCAATCTCAATTAACCGACCTCAATATAGATAGTACAGATGGTAAGATGTCTTATACTCAAAAAGTCCACAACCTTTTTGTAGTAAATTCTATCTACCCTACCAGCGGAACAGAAGACGATCATTTTAGCGTATCTGTAGATGGTTCTTCCATTATAGAAAGTGCCTGTGCAGGTAGTTCTGTTATTGTAAATGTATTTGACTCCCTTACTTTTCAACCGTGGCAAAACCTCACCAATCCTTTTAATGCAGCACCGGTTTGCGCAGCAGGTAGAGAATACAATTTTGAATACAAATACACGAGTGCGGCAACAAGGAAAAATGCCATGGACTTTTTAGATGCGGTGCCTAATGGATCATACGTAACTGTAAGGCTAGTACTTGATCAGCCGTACAATAGTTTTGCGGCACAATGGAAAGCAGATACTACTTTGTATGGCTCCAACAATTCTTTGTACCACCGTTTAAAAAATTATGGATTTGCGCAAATAGATTCATTCTATTTTGCCAGAACATGGGCCTTTGTTTTTAGAAAAGGAGACAATTCTTTTACACCTTCTTATGCGCTAAGCGAAGGTCTGTACGACCGCATCAATCTTTCTGTAAACTGTGTTACCAAAAATATTCAGGGCTATGTTTCTTCACCAGTATTTGGTCCTGCCAAGCAGTGGGACAGTGTAGTATGGAAGGGCTACAGCATGGAAGCCAACAACGACGATGCAACGGTAGATGTAATAGGAATAAAACCCGATGGCACAGAAACCGTACTGAACACACTAACCACTGCACAACAAAACTTTAGCATTGGCAATGTATCTGCTGCGCAATATCCAACCATTCGATTGAGAATGAGTAACCGGGATTCTATAACAGCTACGCCCTACCAACTGACTAGTTGGGCAGTCATTTATGATCCGGCACCGGAAGGTGCATTGGCACCCAATCTGTACTATGCCATACCTGATACAGTTGGTGCTTATAGTAGCAACAACCCAGATCCATACCTTATGAAAATGGGTATTGCCTTTAAAAATGTATCCATCACCAATTTTGATAGCCTGTCGCTAAAAGTAGTATTATACGATAGCATTGGCAATAGAATAACCTATCCGCAAGACAAACTAAGAACATTGCCGGCAGGCGACTCTATCAACATTAACCTGATGCTGGATGTAGCAGCCATTAGTGGTTGGTACAACCTATATTTAGAAGTAAATCCCGACCAGGCACAGCCCGAGCAATTCAGGTTCAATAACTTCCTGTATAAGAGAATTTTCTTCGACAAAGGCAGCATACTATCGGTAGATAAGCTGGAGTTTAATGCCTATTTAAATAAAGCAATTGTAAATACTACCTGGAGAACAGGCGACCCGGCCAACACCGCAACTTATGAAGTGCAGCGCAAGAACAATAGCGGTGCCTACACAACCCTCGGTACGGTATTGGCTACCCGATCTACTACTTATGCATTCGATGATGCAAAACCCGGATTAGGCAAAAACTACTACCGCCTAAAAATTGTGGGCATCAATGGCAACATAACCTATTCACCAGATAAAATAATAACCATTGCCAAGAGTACAGGTATAGCCATCTACCCCAATCCGGTAACCAACCTGCTGAATGTTTCACTTGGCAATGCAGAAAGAACCGCTACCAACCTTAGTATATACAATGTATATGGACAGGTGATGTGGCGTGGCAAAGCATCCAACTTTATACAGGTAGATATGAGCAACTATCCATCGGGCATGTATATGCTCAGAGTAGATGAAAGCCCGCAGGCAATAAAAATTCAAAAGCAATAATTGAAAATATAAACGAAACCAGAAAAGCTGCTCCCCAAAAAGAGCAGCTTTTTTTATGTCTCACCATTCCCCCGCCCCGGCGGAAAGGCATTAACCCTTTACCATTGACCATTCACCATTCACCCTTTACCATTCACCATTGACCATTCACCCTTCACCATTCACCATTGACAATTCACCATTCCCCATTCACCATTCACCCTTCCCCCTTCACTCTATTTCAATATCAGGTTCTACCAAATTCATCGTATCTGTTAGGTAAGATAGGTAACCAAATAAGTCAGCTTTAAAATCTTGCAGCGTAGATATATTCCCATACACTTTTCCATCAGCAAAGTCCATACAACAATAGAAGTAATCTTTATCAATCGGGTAAATATTATCCTCAGTCGTGTGTGTGCCTGCTTCTATTTCCAGCCTATTATTTTCCGCATTTATACACCACTCTCTGCAATAAATACCTTTCCTTTTACAATTTTTATTATCCAGCATATCTATGTCCAATATAGTAAGTTGAACATACCACCACGGCTTCTCCTTCATCCAATTACCACCTTGCAACAACGCTTTTATTTTTACTCCATTCTCTCTGTCTTTTTCTCCAGCCTCGTGCATCAAAGCAATAAAATCAATGCAAGCACAAATCTCATTTTGCAATTCTGTTAATACAGACTGATCTGCTATAAAGGTTTTCATTCCCTGTTTTGATTAAATTATTTTTTGCGTTTCCTCCCTTGAGTGGGATGCTTCCTTCGTCAGCATGTCATTCACTCACTCCACCATCCCGCCTTGTCACTCAGACATCCTGCATTGTCAATCAGACATCCTGCATTGTCACTCCGACGATAGGAGGAGTCCCAAGCACACTCCACCATCCCGCATTATCACTCCGACGGCAGGAGGAGTCTCCTACACCATCAACCACTCACCTTAATCGTCAGCATGTTGAAGCGAATTCTAACTGCATTTTCAGGGATGCTTCCTTCGTCAGCATGTCAATCACTCACTCCACCATCCCGCATTGTCACTCCGATCCGCCGCGGCGGAGAGGAGTCCCTGCACAATTAATCAGTTTTTCCTTCACCAGTTTAAAGAGCACCATAACCCCCATTCACCCCCTCCACTATCCCTATCTCATCCTCCAAACTCCATATTATCATTTATGAAAGCAATCAAAACAGATAGGTTTTGCAAATGACGTTTTGTTAGGTTGTCCGCATTGATGGCAATATTTCTCTTCATACAATTTATTACCATAACGCTGCCAGCTTGCATAGGCACTAGATGAAAAAGGCATGTTTAAATTAAAGGGAATTAATTGCTTTGTTCTGATACAAAACCCGGATCTTGGTTTATCTACAATCACTTCCGGTTTTTTATGGGAAGTAAACAACCCAAATAAACTCGACTCTTTTTTTGCTTCGCGTTGAAAATGAATGGTACTCTTTTCAATTACATACTCTGCAAATTCTCTTGCCTGGCTTTCCAGTGAATTACCAATTGCATTAGATAAAAAATTGCCAATATCTCTGAGTAGATTCATTTCTAAAATAATCCCTACTTCTATATTTTCTTTTATAGAGTAGCTATGCAGGTTCATAGAAGTAATAAGCGTGTCATAGTCATTTGCATAAAGTTTAGCGTGCAATCTTTTATGATATCTTATTTCAACGTTGGGGAACGACTTAAAAAAATCAAAATCAGCGTCACTCAAACTCGATCTTGTATCCTCCTCATTCTTACCATATACAACAATCAGTTTAAAATCCTTTTTCTCTCTGTGCTTTTGCAGGGCCGCTTTCAATGCCGTATTCAGCTTTATATACGGAGAAATCAAAATAATCTGATTATTCGCTGCCTCTATTATTTTTTTAAGTGCATCATTTACTTCAAAACGATTTAGTATCTCTGCCATAAGAAATTTAATTCTCGTTAATAATTGAACTCTTAACTCTTAATTCTTAACTCTAAACTCCCTCCACCCCCACTCCATCCACCTCCTTCATCAACCTATCCGTCTCACACAGCGCAACAATTATTTTTTGATAATGCAGAATATCCTCAAACTCCAGTGCCCTGCCTTTCCGGTCTTTCAGCCATTTTTGAGCAGGTTGATAACCCCCTATATAAAACTCCCAGGCTACTAAGGGCACATTAGCAAAGTACTGCCTATCATTAATGTAAACGCTGCCCGTCACTGCGAGGAACGAAGCAGTCTCCGTCACTGCGAGGCACGAAGCAGTCTGATTACTTTCATCATCCCCAGTTACATTCGAGATCGTTTCATCCATCGCAATAACGAAGCGGATTTTATCTACTACATTATCCCCCCCAACCGGATATTGCGTAATCAACTTTTCAACCACCGCACTCTCCAACAAATGCACCTGCCTCAATTCCCCACCCAGTTTTACCAATTGCCAAAAACTTTCTTTGTTATTCGGATAAGGCACTCTCGGAAAATCAACCTTCAAAAACTCCTTGTATTTCTCTCTATAAGTAGGACTATGCAATACCGCATAGATGTAGTCTAAAATATCTATAGGTGCAAAAGTTTCTTTTGTAGTTAAAGGATAATCCTGCCCTTTCTCCCAAATAAAACAACCATCTATCGCCGCAGCAATTGCAGTAACGATTTGCGAATTTAAATTGGGTACTCTTGTGTAATGCTCTTCTGTACTGATTTGACTGGTTTCGGGGTAGAGGTAAAGGGGGAACGAAAATGGACCTCCTCTTCTGTACATATTTGTATCTGATATTTTATTTGTTATATAGGCACTTTCAAAAATTTCTAAGTTTGCTGCTTGAGGTTGAGGATTTAAAATCAAACCAAAATTTTTTCCTGAAAGAAAATGTTTCATTACATCAAGTCTTGGGTAACCTTGTACTCCTTTTGTTTTTCCAGTATAATTCATAAAACGAAAATCAAAAGGTCGATAACAAAGTTGATAAGCAATAACTTTATTCTTTTCCAAGTCTTTTCTAGCTTCGCTCATTGTCCAATCACGCACATCCTTAAATCCATATTTAGCAGAAAGCTGTTCATTGTTTAGAGTAAGAAAATCATTCTTTATTTCATCACATTCTTTTTGTGTAAACTTGATTGATGCGTCATCACGCTGAGTTTTTATTCCGCTTGCATTTAGTGAAAACAGTTCATTAACTCTAAAGCCTTTTTCGTATTCTTCTTGTCCTATTGTGCTCTTATTTACAAAATATAAATTTGGATATGCATTCTGCAATTCAGTAAAAGGTACATTTTCCAAAGTGTTTTTTGAAAGGAAATCATATTTCACTTCTCTCTTTCCTTGCAAATCAAAATGAAAAACTTTCCCTAATTCACCTTTCTTTTTCTTCCCAGTTTTTATAAAAATATTGATGCTAACCCCTTGCATAATGTCAAACACGTTTTGATCGGGAGTACCATCGGGACTTACTTCTTTTTTCTTCGCATTGCCATGCAGATCGAGTATATAAATCTTGTCAAAGCTTTCCAATAAATGCTTCCGCATTTGTCTATG
>JANMZN010000014.1:0-18099 GCA_031383285.1 Segetibacter sp. | reverse complement strand
CATAAAATGGTGCAACAGTTATACAATGGCAAAGACCTTACGGTACTGCCCGGTATAACCTCTTACAGTTTGCTGAAGTTTTTTTCAGTAACGGGAAATGATTTAACAAGCTGGCAAACAGAAAATCATTTTACTGCGTGGCTGGGCCTGGCACCAAATCAATACCAAAGTGGCAAAATAAAAAAGTATCGAAGAATAAAAACAAACACCGAAGGTGGGCAAATATTAAAAGAGTGTGTGCAGCCCTTGCTGAGAAGCAAACATGTGGCCTTAGGAGTTTTTGGCAAGCGCATATCCAGCCGTCGTGGACCCAGCATCGCCATTAAAGCAATGGCACGAAAACTTGCCTGCTGGATTTACAGAATAATAAATAAAGGATTGGAATTTGTAGAAAACGGCATCAAACAGTACGAACAACGACAAAGAAAGGATACACTTAAATGGCTGGAAAGAAAGGCCAAAGAGCTTAACTATTCACTTACACCTTGCTGAGCTTACAGAATGTTCATTAGTACGGCAGGTAATAAGCGTACCAATTGCTTGCTCAATAAAAAAAATTACTTCAGCAATAATTCACAAGGCTTTAACCCGGTATGTTTTTTAAACGCAGTGGAAAAATGAGAAATAGATGAATAACCAAGCAATGCAGAAACATCGGTTACGCTTAATCCTTTTTCATACAAAAGGTACTTGGCGTGTTCCATTCTTTGCTGCTGATAAAAGTCGAAGATAGTGGTGCCATATACCTCTTTAAAACCTTTCTTAAGATAGCATTCGTTGATGGCTACTTTGCGACTTAATTCTTTGATGGTAATGGGATCGCCAATGTGTTGCAATAAGATTTCACGTGCTGCATATATTCTATCCCGGCCCGACTCGTCTGCTAGAAATTTGCAGGCAAAACCCTCTGTTTTTTCATCTACTAAACAATCAAGGCTGTAGAGCAGCACTTCATGAATTTTGGCATTGATGAAAATATTCTCCAAGCTGCCTTCATAGCTATGGTTGAGCAGTGCGTCCAATACATTTCGCTTGCGGGTACAAACAGGAAATATTTTAGTAAAGGAAGAAGGATGTTTAAAAGCCAATACTTCATCTTTTCTATTGCTCACTTTTACATTGTGTGTAAACTGCTTTAGAAAAGTATGGGTGAAATGAAAAGTAAAGACATCAACTGTTACGTGTTTGCCACTGCAGTTATTCGTTGGAAGTTCATTGCAATCTGCACAACTTTTGTGTTCAAAATAGCGGTTTCCAGATATGCAGTATTTTATTTCCAGGTAATTTTTGGTACTGTCTTTATGATCAAAATGATAGACCAACATGCCGGTATCACTTCCTTCTGTGGGTAGTTGGCTGAATAACCTTTTGATTGAATATTGTAATGAACCTGGAATGTGTTGTTCTTTTTCATACAACACATCCAACCGACTGTCAACAAAAGGCTGATTGGCTACTTTCAATATGTCTAAGGGTTTCAACAAAGTATTGCAAAATTAGTGTATCTACATCTAGTGGCAAGGGCGAAATGTCTTAACTGTGTCATAAAATGACATTCAGAAAACAAAAAAGCCACCCTTCGCAGGGCAGCTTTTTTTATGTATATTATTTATAAAAACTATCTCAAAAACAACATTTCTCTATACTTTGGCAATGTCCATTCATTATCTGCAACCAACATTTCCAGTTTGTCAAGGTTGTATCGGATAGTATCAAAATAAGCTTCTTTTACCTCATTGCAATAAGCAATAGCTCTTTCTCTTGTATCCTCTATTTTGTTTACCCGCTTTCTAGCTTCAATCATGCTAATCACATTGTCATGAATAGTGCTGATGTGTCCGGATAGTTTTTCCAGTATAGCTTTTTGAACTTTAAAGGTGCTAGCATCCAATCCAATTTCCATAAAACCTTTTACGTTGGCTATTAAGGTATTCTGGTAACGGATTGCGGAAGGCAATACAAAATTGGTTGCAATTTCTCCCATTACACGAGCTTCTATTTGCACTTTCTTTATGTATTTCTCAAGCTCTATTTCGTGCCTTGCTTCTAACTCCGTATGGCTGTAAACACCATTGGTTTGAAACAATGATTTAGCTTTTTCGGTCACCATCGCATCCAAAGCATAAGGCGTCGTTTTTACATTGGGCAATCCGCGTTTTTCGGCTTCTTTTTCCCATTCTCCACTGTATCCATCTCCTTCAAACAATATCTTTTTACTTTCAACAATGTACTTCTGAATGATGTGCATCAATGCAACTTCTTTCTTTTCACCTTTCTCTACCAAAGCATCTACTTCTTTTTTGAATTTCTTTAAAGTGTCTGCCATGATGGTATTCAAAACGGTCATTGCATTAGCGCAATTTGCAGCAGAACCCACGGCTCTGAATTCAAATTTGTTGCCGGTGAATGCAAAAGGAGAAGTGCGGTTTCTGTCAGTGTTATCTAATAACAATTCAGGAATGCTTCTGTGCAAATCCAATTTTAAAATGGCTTCGTCTTGCTCATCAAATTTTTCACCTACTCTTCCTTCTACTTCATTCAATACTTTGGTAAGGTACTCACCAATAAATACAGAAATGATGGCCGGAGGTGCTTCATTAGCTCCCAATCTAAAATCGTTACCTGCACTTGCAATAGAAGCCCTCATAAGGTCTGCATAGTCATGTACTGCTTTGATGATGTTGACAAAAAATGTCAGGAACATCAGGTTGGTCTTTGGCGTTTTGCCTGGTGCTAACAAGTTAATACCAGTATCGGTAGCCATGCTCCAGTTGTTGTGCTTACCACTTCCATTAATACCAGCAAATGGTTTTTCATGAAGCAATACTTTTAGCTTATGACGTTTGGCTACTCTAGCCATTACATCCATCAACAAGGTATTGTGGTCAACAGCCAAATTCACTTCTTCAAATATGGGCGCACACTCAAATTGAGCAGGTGCTACTTCATTATGCCTTGTTCTTAATGGAATGCCGAGCTTATAACTTTCCGTTTCATAATCTCGCATAAAGGCATACACTCTTTCTGGAATGGAACCAAAATAATGATCTTCCAGTTGTTGACCTTTGGCAGGGGAAGCACCAAACACTGTTCTATCGCAAAGAACAATATCAGGACGTGCATTTGCAAGCCCTTCATCTATCACAAAATATTCTTGCTCCCATCCTAAGGTTGGGGTTACTTTAGTAATGTTTTTATCAAAATACTGACATACATCTACAGCAGCTTTGTCCAATGATGCCAGTGCTTTCAGCAATGGAGCTTTATAATCTAAGCTATCTCCGGTATAGGCTACAAAAATGGTTGGAATGCATAGTGTAAGTCCATTTCCAATCTGCATTATAAATGCTGGAGACGATGGATCCCAAGCTGTATAACCTCTTGCTTCAAAGGTAACACGAAGACCACCACTCGGAAATGATGAAGCATCCGGTTCTTGTTGTATCAATGCTGCACCATCAAATTCTTCAATGGCGGTACCATCACCTTTTAGCGTAAAAAAACTATCGTGCTTTTCTGCCGTAGTACCTGTCAATGGCTGAAACCAGTGTGTAAAGTGGGTAACGCCTTTACTTTCTGCCCAAGCCCTAATTCCATTAGATATTTGGTTGGCAACACTTCTATCAATTTTTTTACCTCCTTTTATACTGGCAACCAGGCTTTTAAATGCCTCGTCACTTAAATATTCCCGAGCTGTTTTTGTAGTAAAAACATTTTCTCCAAAAATGGCAGTAATTTTTGTGCCCGGTTTTGAAGTAAAGTCATTCTCATTGGAGCGGTTAAGTGCTGTTAAGGCAGATAATCTAAGTGACATATTTATAATATTTTATTTTAAAATGCAAAAAAAGAGGAAATTTTGCAGAAAAAGAACAAATTCATCCCATTATTTGCAGTATTTATTCACAATCTTTACAAAAAAGGGGGATTTTGTTCAATAAAATGATAAATGTAATTATTTGTAACTTGTTTTTAAATCCTCTAACTCTCTTACCTTTAACGCCCTTTAAGTGAAAAAAAGATTAGTAGATGAACGTAATTAAGTTTGGCGGCAGTTCAGTAGCCAATTCAGAAAATATTGGAAAAGTCACCACTATTATCAAGCATAATTTTGCTGGCAAAAAATTGGTTGTGGTGGTGTCAGCTTTAGGTGGAATCACTGACTTGTTGTTAGATTGTGCTGGACAAGCAGCGGCTGGAGCGGAATCTTATAAAGATATCTTTAATCATATCGAAAGCAGACATGTTGAAACGATAAAGAAACTTATTCCGGAAGCAGGTCAGGAAGCATTAATAGATCAAATAGCTGGAAGCTTAATGGTTTTAAAAGATGTGTTGTATGGGGTACACCTTTTAAGCGAGTTATCGCCATCTACAACAGATAGAGTGGCAGGATTTGGAGAATTGCTTTCGTCGCAAATCATAGTAGCAGCATTAAAAGCAAATGGATTAAAAGCTGAGTTCAAAGATTCTAGAGATTTAATTGCTACTGATAGTAATTTCATAAATGCAAAAGTAAACTTTGCAGTTACTGATAAAAACATCAGGGAATATTTTGGTGAAGCAAAAGAAGACATCACTGTACTGCCTGGTTTTATTGCTTCAGATTCAAAAGGCAGGTCCACAACACTTGGGCGAGGTGGATCTGATTTTACAGCAGCCATCGTTGCAGCTGCATTGAATGCAAAAAAACTTGAAATCTGGACCGATGTTTCAGGAATGATGACAGCTGATCCAAGATTGGTTGCAGCTGCCAAAGTTATTCCTAATATCTCTTACCAGGAGGCAATGGAATTGTCTCATTTTGGTGCAAAGGTAATTTATCCGCCCACCATTCAACCCGTCATGAACAAAGGCATAGCAGTTGCAATAAAAAATACTTTTGCTCCTGATGACGAAGGAACATTAATTGAGAACAGTAGTAAAAAAGATTCTAACAATATAAGAGGAATATCCAGCATCAATGATATTGTGCTGCTAAGTCTGGAAGGAAGCGGAATGGTAGGCATTCCCGGTTTTTCAAAGCGCTTGTTTGAAGCATTGGCAAATGAAAAAATCAATGTGATCATCATTACCCAAAGTTCTTCGGAGCATTCCATTTGTGTAGGTATAGATTCTAAAAATGCAGGCATTGCTAAGGAGGCAATTGACAAGGCATTTGCCTATGAAATTGAAACCCGGATTGTAGAACCATTATTTGTTGAAGGTGACCTTGCTATCATAGCATTGGTTGGTGACAATATGAAAAACCATACCGGTATTAGTGGGAAGGTGTTTAGTGCATTGGGAAGAAATGGAATAAACATCAGAGCTATTGCTCAAGGTTCTTCAGAAAGAAATATCACAACTGTTATTGCAAAACGAGATGTAAAGAAAGCGGTGAATGTATTGCATGAAGAATTTTTTGAAACAACATATAAACAGGTGCATCTTTTTATAGCAGGTGTTGGCAATGTTGGAAGTAAACTGATTGCACAAATTCAGCAACAACAGCCTTATTTGCAACATAATCTACGACTTCAAATAAAAGTAACAGGTTTGATCAGCAGCAAAAAAATGTTGTTTAACGATGAAGGTATAAATCTTGTTAACTGGAAAGAACAGCTGATGACCGATGGTCTTCCGATGCAGTTTGACCAATTGGTTGGCATTATTAAAAATAAAAACCTACGGAATACAATCTTTGCAGATGTTACTGCTAATGCAGATGTTGCGTCTTTATATGGTTCATTATTGCAGTCATCAATATCTGTCGTTGCGTGCAACAAAATTGCTTGTTCATCTCCATTTACCCAATATAAAAATCTTAAAGAATTAGCAAATGAGTATAATGCTGATTTTCTATTTGAAACCAATGTAGGTGCCGGTCTACCCATCATTAGTACTTTGAATGATTTGATGCGAAGTGGTGACCAGGTAAATAAAATGCAAGCGGTATTGAGCGGCACATTGAATTTTGTTTTCAATAATTATGACGGCACTCGACCTTTTGCCGAAGTTGTAAAACAAGCGCAAAACGAAGGTTATACAGAACCGGATCCACGCCTCGACTTAGGTGGTACAGACGTGATGCGAAAAATATTAATCCTTGCCAGAGAAGCTGGTCAACAACTCGAGATGGATAGTATAGCCAACCAGTCTTTTATGCCACCGTCATGTATGGAAGGAAGTGTAGAAAATTTTTATTTGGAATTGTCGAAGCACGAAAATCATTTCAAGTCGTTGTATAATAAAGCAAAAGATGCAGGTTCTAAACTTAAATTTGTTGCTACTTACGACAATGGAAAAGCTTCTGTTGGGTTGCAGCACATACAACCTCAGCACGATTTATATCACCTTTATGGCAAGGATAATGTGGTGTTGTTTTTTACCAACCGTTATGTAGATCAGCCTTTGGTTGTAAAAGGCGCCGGGGCCGGTGCTGATGTAACTGCATCCGGTGTGTTTGCAGATATTATTAGAACAGTGGTGTAGCATTAATTATTAAAGTTTGGCGCCAAGTTAAGATGATAAATACATAGAAATTTATTTCGGCTTATTGAAGAGATAAAAATGAATAGCATTAATAAAAATAAATCAGTCATTGTACAAACGCCTGCTACGGTTGCCAATTTAGTTTGTGGTTTTGATGTATTAGGAATGTGTTTGTATGAGCCTTTTGATGAAATGCAATTGACTTTGTTGGACGAGCCTATTGTTATCATTAAAAGTGAGAATGGTTTTGACTTACCGGCTGATCCTACTAAAAATACTGCTGGTGCTCCACTTCTTAGAATCATCGAAGAGCAAAATGCTACTTATGGTTTTGAGGTCATCATCAAAAAGAACATCAAACCGGGTAGTGGAATTGGATCGAGTGCTGCAAGTGCTGCAGGTGCCGTCGTTGCAGCCAATCATTTACTTGGCAATGTATTTTCTAAAGTAGAAATGGTTAGGCTTGCCATGTATGGCGAGGCTGTAGCAAGTGGCGTTCAACATGCAGATAATATTGCGCCATGTATTTATGGGGGTATTACTTTAATAAGATCTAATCATCCGCTGGATATTGTAACCATTTCAAGTCCGTTTATTTTTGTAACAGTTGTTCATCCGCAGATAGAAGTTAGAACAGCGGATGCAAGAAAGGTTTTACCTACTGAAGTGCCTTTGAAAGATGCCATAAAACAATGGGGAAATGTTGGCGGATTGATTGCAGGTTTTTTGAAGAATGATTTTCAATTGGTATCCAGATCTTTAGAAGATTGTATAGTAGAACCAGCAAGAAAAAAACTTATTCCCGGGCTGGATGAAGTAAAGTTGAAAAGCAAAATGGTCGGTGCTTTGGGCGGAGGTATCTCAGGTTCAGGTCCATCTATTTTTATGCTGAGTGAAACCGAAGCAATAGCGAGAAAGGTAGAAGTTGAAATGAAGCAGATTTATACGGACCTGAAAATTGATTTTCATACTTATGTTACTACAATAAATCCAGATGGAGTGAGGGTGATGTGAATGGTGAATGGGAAATGGGGAATTGTGAATGGTGAGGGGGTGAGAGATGAATTGGGAATTGTGAGAAAGGAACAAAAAATATAGGGCAATAAAAACGATTGTATTTGCTTAAACTTAATGACATTGCTTGCCAAGTATTGATCTTTTATTATCAAAAATATCTTAATAATCTGCGTTCAAAGTTCTAAATATTATCAACTTGAAATACTATAGTACGAATAATCAATCCCCGACAGTAGATTTTAAAGAAGCTACTATCAAAGGTCAAGCACCTGACAAAGGTTTATATTTCCCCGAAAAAATACCGCAGCTTACAAAAGACTTTATTAGCAATATTCGTAAATATTCAAAAGAAGAAGTTGCCTATAATATTATCCAACCATTTGTTGGTCATGCTATTCCAAATACTGTATTGCAAAATATTGTAGAGGAAACGGTCAACTTCGACTTTCCACTTGTGAAAATTATAGAGCAGATTTATTCGCTTGAACTTTATCATGGTCCTACCTTAGCATTTAAAGATGTAGGAGCAAGATTCATGAGCAGGTGCCTTGGCTATTTTGTTAAGAATAATGATAAGAAAGTAACCGTATTGGTTGCGACCTCAGGAGATACCGGAGGGGCAGTAGCGAATGGGTTTTATGATGTTGCGGGTGTAGATGTTGTCATATTATATCCCTCAGGCAAAGTGAGTAGTGTGCAGGAACTTCAACTAACTACATTAGGCAAAAATATTACTGCTTTAGAAGTTGCAGGTACTTTCGACGATTGTCAGCAAATGGTAAAACAGGCTTTTGCGGATGTTGATTTGAATAGACAACTTTTTCTAACCTCAGCAAACTCTATTAATGTAGCCCGATGGTTACCCCAACAGTTTTATTATTACTATGGATATCAACAGTGGCTCGATCAACAGAAACAACCTCCGGTAATTTGTGTTCCAAGTGGAAACTTTGGAAACATTTGTGCAGGTATGGTTGCTTACCTTTCGGGGTTACCGATAAAACATTTTATAGCTGCAGTTAACGCCAATGATGCAGTGTATGATTACATTCAGTCCGGACAGTATAAAAGCAAAGAAGCTGTGGCAACTTTATCCAATGCAATGGATGTAGGCAATCCAAGTAACTTTATCAGAATTCTTGAACTTTTCCAGCATCAATATCCGGTTATTAAAAATATGGTTTCATCCTACTCTATTTCAGATGACGAAACAAAAGCAACCATAAAATCAGTATTTGATAATCAACATTATTTATTGGACCCTCATGGGGCAGTTGCTTATGCTGCTTTGGAAGTATATCAACGCCAGCATTCTAATTCAAAAGGTATGATTTTGGAAACTGCCCATCCTGTAAAGTTTTTTGATGTGGTAGAACCTGTTATTGAAAGAAAAGTCCCTGTTCCTCCAGCTATAGCAGCAATACTTCATCATCAAAAAAAGAGTATTCTAATGGAAGTGGATTATGATAGTTTAAGAGCGTACTTACTTAATTAAACCGAGGAAAAGCGGATATATATATTGCTAAAACGGAGGTCATTTGACCTCCGTTTTCTATTTATTTGTTTAATGCCTTAATCTTTTTTTCCTTCTCCATTTTCTTGGCGCCTGTTTTTCATTTCCTCCATCATCTCTTGCAACTTTATGATTTGGTCCTCATTTAAAATACTTTTCAGTTTGGCATTTCTTTCAACAATCAATTGCTTCATTTTACTTTTTTTATCATCTTCAGATAACTCCGTGTTTTGCTTTATTTCACGTGCACTTTTTTGATGGTTAAATTGAATAACTGAAACTGAATCGGCTTGTTCTGGGGATAGTTTCAAATCTGTAATTAATCGTTGCTTCAATGCTTCTTTCATACGTGGATTTCCACCACCACCACGCCTTAATCCTCCAGAATTTTTACTTTCATTCTCTTGAGAAAAAGAAACAATGGTAAATAAAATCGCCGTTAATGCTAAAATGAATTTTTTCATGATTTATTTGTTTTTGATAAAGTTAATCAGACTATTGATTTAGATCGTAGTTTAATTTGGGCAAAAAATTATTCTTTCCATTCTCTATCAGACTGGCCCTCTATAAATATTTAAAAAATGAAAATTCGGATTCTTAATTGTATCAAGTTGAATTTCTGTAAAGGAGGAAATGCTTGTTATTTAAACTATCCTGAATAGTAATTTTGTTTTGCATTTAATCCAAACAAAGAAAATGGCCATTTTGAAAGGCATAATAAAGAAGTAATTAAGAAAGGAAGTGCAATACTTCTATACCGTACAATGGCCCCTGTTAAAGTAATCGTATAGCCACAAATCAATAGGATTGATAGCGAAAAAAAGATCAAACACAAAAAAAACGCTGACCCTTTTATTTTTTTTCTAGTTGTGAAAAGGCAAACAACCACCATTAAATAGAGCAATAGGTTTTCTGCAATGGCAGGTATATATGCTGTGTTGCTTATTTCATTGATATGAGGTCTTAAAAATGCAATGTCAAATGCTGATGGAAAATAAGCAATGTATCCTTTTATTGTCGGTATAAGTGGTTCTGAAATAACAGAGGATCCCCCACTTAATTGTAAAAATTCTTTTTGCTTTTCTGCAAGAATTGTTAATGGATTTAGGGAATTTATGAAAAAGGGAATGGCGAAGAAAAGTACTAATCCTATACTATAAAATGATAAGTAAATTTTAAGCGTATGATCTTTATATTTTTTTGATAACAACCAGCAGAAAATAGCAGGAAATAAAGCGATCAATAAATAATTCCTTAAACTAAAAACCAGTAGTGAAGCTAAGCCAGTTGTAATTACATTTAAAATTGAAAGGTTTTTTTTGTCAACCAAGTAAATAATGCAACCAATAGACGATAGAATTAGCCCGTCTTTGTGGATACCACTGCACCAGAATAAGGTAGAAGGTAATAAGAATACGCCAATAATAATCTCCCACTTTTTTTGAGGTGCGTATTTAATGAATACCTTGTATAGCGCAATAAGGCCAATAAAAAATAAGAAATTAAATAGAATAATGTTAGCGTAGTAATTGTCATTAGTCAGCACATTCATTACTGCCAACAGCTTTACAGGAATATTGCTTTTCAAATCGTTCCAATAGCTGTTTTCGCTAGCAAAAATATTACCTGGTCTATTGTATCCATATACAAAAAGGTCTTTGATAAATGCTATCGGGTCAGACAATAGCCATTTCTTTTCTTCAAGACTCAACCTATAAAATCGCCAGGTATCAGAACCGTTATAGTATTTAGGTAAGGAATAAAATTTTGCATATGCAGTGCCTGCTATAATTTTTATGAGGAAAAGGGGAATAAGCAATCGTTTCTCTATGCCTGATTTTTTGTAAAAGGGCATGATCGAAATGCATAAGCAGACGAGGAGCAAATAGAATATAAAGATGGCTATATCCAAAATAGCAAATTAATCTATCAAGTTATTTTTGACTGCAAAAAATACCAATCCTGCAGTATTCCGTGAACCACATTTTTCCATCAGTCTTTCTTTTATACTTTCAACAGTTCTTGCGCTGATTCCCATTTTTTCACCAATTTGTTGGCTGGTGAATTCAAAGCAGATGAGTTGGAGTACTTCCTTTTCTTTGTCTGTAATATCAACGGCTTTTTCGAAAGATGGTAATGGCCGATTTTTCTCTTGTGATTTTTTAATAATTATCCTATTCACAAAGTTATTAAGGTAATAACCTTTTTCCATAACCTCAGTTATTGCTTTTTTTATTTCTACCGGGTCTGTGCTCTTGAGTAAATATCCATTAGCACCATTCTCCATCAGGTGTAAAACAAACTTTTCATCTTCGTGCATAGTCAGCACTACGATTCTGATATCCGGATATTTTTCACTAATGTATTTGGTAGTTTCAATGCCGTCTTTCACTGGCATTCTTAGATCCATCAGTATGACATCAGGTTTTGCTTCGTCTAATCCATCTAGCAATTCCTGCCCATTTTCCGCTTCTAGTACAAACTTAAACTGACTATAATGCCGCAATGAAACAATGAGACCTTTTCTGAAAATTTTGTGATCATCCGCAATGGCAACTTTTATCTCACCCATAGGTTCAAAAGTAAAATAGGAAATTAGTATATAAGCCGGAAAATTACACTATTTCTCATCGAATTCTTTAGGAACATCTATAGTGACTTTGTAAAATGACTGAGAGGCATCTTGTTCAAACAAAATATCACCATGAATTACTTTAAGGCGGCTTTGAATGTTTTTTAAGCCTAGTCCAACATTGCTTTTGGACATTTTTATGAAATCGTCATGACTAAGACCTCGTCCATCATGGTGCATGCGAATAATAATACTATCATCGCTATTGTGCTGAGTGAGGTGAATAAAACTTGAGTTGCTGTGCTTTAAAATATTATTTGTCAATTCCTGAATAACACGAAACACAATTAATTCTTTTTCTGGCCTTAATCTTACTTTATAGTCGTGAAACCTACTGTTGACATTCATGGAGCCGGAGCCATTTATTTTCTGGAAAAAATCGCTTACGGCACTTTCAAGTCCAAAATTCTTAAGCGTAGGCGGCATCAGGCTGTGGGAAATGTTTCTGATAAGCTGTATAGCCTCATCAATTATTTGTTTGGCATTGAAAATAGATTGGAGTTGAGTGGCCTTATCAAGGTTAACCATATTTTCTGTGAGGTATAACCGCGCGGTAGCAAGTAATGGTCCTGCATCGTCATGAAGATCAGCTGCTATTCTTTGTCGCTCTTCTTCCTGTAGTTTAATAGAAGCACGCAATAGAATTTTCTGTTGTTCAGATTCCATTTCCTGCATCTTCATCTGATAGCGAATTACTTTTCGCTGATGAAAAATGATGAAAATTACCAATGCAATCGCCAATAGCAACATTCCTACAGTTCCAAGCAATAGGGGGGAATAAATATCTGCTATTCTCAAAATTATCATTCGTAAAGGCTATTGTTGTTTCTTTTTTTAACTGGTTCTGATGTAGATTTCATGAGTATTCCTATACTTAAAAAAATAGTTCTAACGATTGTAAATACATAGTTTAACGCATAATAACTTTCCTTTTCTTCTTTCTTTAATAAAGGAATATAAATGATAAGGAAAAATATTCCTGAGATGAATAAAAAATAGGCTGTTACAATCCAAAAACTCCTTTGGGTATAAATAAAATTTACATTTAACTTAATTATTTGTTCGTAATAATAATATATAACGGTAAAGAGTATTAAAATATTCTCTATAATCTGGTAGTTGTCTAAATAATCTCTTGTTCCAGACTTAATAAAAAATATTGTCCATGTCAATCCCGTAATAAGCATTAGGGACCCAAGTACATTCTTTCTATACGTGGTTTTCAGAATTTGAATAAAGTAGAGGAGTAAAAGTTGTGTTTCTATGAGAATAGAAACGTTATATGATAAGAAATTAGGCTCGTGTTCTTTGAAATTTAGATACAAACCTAGTAAGTCAAAGAAAAAATTGGAGATTAGTAAGAAAAAAATAACCTGTAACGCTTTATCTATTTTTCGTTTTTTAAGCGAAAGATAAAGTGCTACAGGTACAATTTCTGTAACTACAGAGATAACTAAGATGGTATCATTTAATTGGATAGAACAGAGTTTGGTTCAAAAGTAACCAATTCTATGACTTATTTGATTAGGTTTTTTGCAAAAACGCATCAAATTATTTAATACAAAAAACCAAACGCTATTTTATCTACCAACCAAGTGATGTGCTTCCACCGCAATTAGGAGGGCAAGTTCTAACTCCCCCTGCTACAATTCCTTTATTTTTAATAATTTCTCCATTGTCAGCAACAGTGCTGAATTCAAGAATGTTATCACCATTTTCGTTAACGCCAACCAAGATTGGTTGAGTTAATCCCATTTCGTTCGTACCGTTAAACATACGAATGCCTGCAACGCCTGGTTGAGCAAGAATTTGCTCAATCATTTCTCGACCCATAAAATGAGCAATAGCTTCATCCGGGTTTTGGTCGTAATGGTTTTTTACAAGTTTAGCGCCTTTCTCGTAGCTGATGTTTTCACCGGTTTTTGGAGAATAGCCTTTTTTTTGCTCGTAAACTTTACCTTTTACAACATACAGTTCTGTTTCTGGATTTGTTTTCATTGTTAGGGGTTTTGATTAACAGATATATGGATATAAAATTCCCTCTTTAGTACTTTTCCACAAGGGGGATATTTTAAAAGAAAAGAGTTATATTAGCAGAACTTATTGATTATTAGTACTTTAGTATTGAAATGTAGTAAAATTACTTTTAAAGATATAGTAAAAATACCTTCAAATACCGTATTTTTACGTAAAAAAAGATAGTGAATTTACTATGAGTGGTGTGGATAAATACGGGGTATTGAATTTTTTAGATTATTTTTTGTTCGAATAATTTACTTAAAGCACCTGATTAACCTTTTTAAATGGAACGATTAGTACAACTGGCAATCTCAGACGATCATAAAATATTCAGAGATGGAATCAGAATGGCATTAAAAGACCAGGATTATATTAGAATAATCTGGGAAGCTGATGATGCAAAAGACATGATGCATAAATTGAAGATGAAAAGGCCGGATGTTATTATTGTTGATGTAAATATGCCGAATGTAGATGGTGTAAAAGCATTACAACTAATAAGAAAGGAATATGAAGATCTGAAGATTATCATACTAAGTATGTATGACGACAACGAGACGATTACAAAAATGATGGAATATGGTGCAAACGCATTTTTGTCTAAGATGGCAGATGCAAATGAGATCTCTAAAGCCATAATCACCTGTATGAATGAGAATTATTATTTTAATGACCTCGTAAATTCGGCAGTATTACTAAAACTTAAGCATACTAAAACTATCCGGAAATTTTATCCTACTCCCGTTAAGTTCAATGAGAAAGAGATGAAAATTTTAAGGCTAATTAGCGAAGACAAAACAACTGAAGAAATATCCGGCGATGTTTATTTAAGCCCCAGAACTGTAGAGACAATCAGACAAAACATGAAAACTAAAGTAGGCGCAAAAACCATTGGCGGCCTATTAATGTATGCTATGCGCAATAGATTGTTGGAATAACATTGTGCATACTTATTATCCCCTATTTGTTAATTTGCCATTATCATTTTGAGAAAATGACCGCAATTTCCCTACATTTGAAAATCGTATAATTACTATATTTTTTTGTAAGCATGAAATATAGTATCAACAATTACGTTGAAGTTAATGCCTAATGTAGTTGCTACTCTTTAGGAACAATAATGAATATGCCAGTAACCGATAAAATAAAAGTACTTATAACTGATGATCATGCCCTATTCAGAGCTGGTGTAAAGACATCTTTATCGCATTACCCGGATATTGAATTTATTGGTGAGGCTGAAAATGGTATGCAATTGCTTAATCTGGTAAAATTCTTGAAACCTAATGTTATCCTCTTAGACATTCAAATGCCTATTATGGATGGGATAGCTACACTTCCTGAGGTAAAGAAGATTTTGCCCAACGCCAAAATCATTATGCTTACAATGAATGATGACGTTAGCATGATTAGCAGGCTAATGGAAATTGGCGCAAATAGTTACCTTACTAAGAATAGCGATAGCGAAACTATTTATGAAGCCATAAAGACTGTGCATACTAATGATTACTTCTTTAATGACTATACCAATAAAGCAATGCTAAATGGTTTGCGAAATAAACGTGTAGTTGAAATAGCATTGCCTGATGAAACTGAGCTTAGTGACAAAGAATTGCAAGTGCTTAAACTGATGTGCGATGAAAATAGCACCAAGGAAATAGCTGACATTGTAGAAATAAGTCCAAGAACAGTTGAAGCTATTAGAGATAGGCTGAAAATAAAAACAGGGGCCAAAAGCACTGCAGGTCTCATCTTATATGCCGTTAAGCATGGCATAGTTGAGGGTTAGATAAATTTCATTTTTTTTAAACCATGCACTTGTTAAATTGGAACGGAAAAATAGTAGAAGAAGATAAAATATTCATTTCTCCTAACAACCGTTCATTCAGATATGGTGATGGTTGCTTTGAAACCATGAAGGTTGTTAATGGTAATATTATCTTACCTGAACTTCATTTTAGCAGGCTGTTTTCATCTTTGGAAAAGCTATTCTTTCAATTCCCTTTATTTTTCAATTCTCAATACATTGTTGACAAGGTAAGGCAATTGACTTTGGCAAACCACCATGTATTAGCAAGAGTTAGATTAACTATTTACAGAGGTGGAGATAGTTGGCAACATGTACTGCCTGAACCTTTTTTTTTGATACAAAGTTTTGCTTTGGAAGAATCAAGCAGTTGTTTAAATATAAAGGGTTTAAAGGCAGGATTGTACATTGATGCAAAAAAGACTGTAGATCAGTTTTCAATGATTAAGAGTAATAATTACCAGCCTTATATTTTAGGGGCGTTATGGGCTAAAAGGAATGATTTGGATGATGCCATCATAAATAATTGTTTCAACAGGGTGGCAGACTCTACTATTGCCAATGTATTTATATTATCAAATGGAGTTATTAAAACGCCTGCAATTTCTGAAGGTTGTATAGATGGAACAATGCGCAAATATTTGTTGCAATGTTTCAAAAAGGAGGGGATCCCTTTTTTAGAAACATCAGTTGAATGCGACGAAATTTTAAATGCCTCAGAAGTATTTTTTACAAACGCAATTACAGGAATCAGGTGGGTTGAGCAATTAAATTCTAGCCACTATTCCAATGCTATGTCTACTTATTTGTACAACAATTTCATAGTTCCCCTTAACCCTTAGTCAACTTTTTGATAATAAGTTTGTTCTAAAGCAGCATGCAGGAAACGATAAATATATTTTGGTTTAGAAGAGATTTAAGGCTGGCAGATAATGCTGGATTATTTTATGCATTAAAGTCTGAAAAGCCCGTAATGCCCATCTTTATTTTTGATAAGGACATTTTGGATCTTTTAGAAGATAAAGCAGATAAAAGGGTAGCTTTTATTCATAAAACTATAAGCGATCTGCAGGAGCAACTGATTGAAATTGGGTCTACATTAATGGTTTACTATGGTTACCCTATTGAAATATTTAAGCAAATAATTACAAAATATTCCATAAACGCGGTATTTACCAACCATGATTATGAACCATATGCCAAATTAAGAGATTCTAATATTTCCTATTTGTTGCAGGCACACTCCATATCATTTCAAACATACAAAGACCAGGTCATTTTTGAAAAAGATGACGTTTTAAAAGATGATGGTCGTCCATATACCGTCTTTACCCCATACAGCCGAAAATGGAAAGCAAAAATGGAACCATCACACTTTGCAGCTTACCCTTCTCAGGATTTATCAAATAATTTCATAAAGACAGGTAGTTCGCTTATTCCTACCTTAAGCGAAATAGGTTTTACACAAAATGATTTTTCATTTCCAACAAAAATTTTTCCGGAGCAGGTTATTGAAAATTATCATGCTACCAGAGATTTTCCGGGAATGCAAGAAGGTACTTCTAAATTGGGAATCCACCTTAGGTTTGGAACCATCGGCATCAGGGCATTGGCTCGTAAAGCGAATGAGCTTAACCAAACTTATCTAAATGAATTAATCTGGAGGGATTTCTATCAAATGATCCTTTGGCATTTTCCTAGAGTGGGCGAGGGAAGGGCTTTTAAGGTGGAATATGAGCAAATAAATTGGCGCAACAATGAAGTAGAATTTGACCTTTGGTGCAAAGGAATGACGGGTTATCCAATAGTGGATGCAGGCATGAGAGAATTGAATGCAACCGGTTTTATGCACAATAGAGCAAGGATGATAGTGGCTTCGTTTTTAACCAAACATTTGTTGATAGACTGGCGTTGGGGTGAAGCTTATTTTGCACAGAAACTATTAGATTTCGATCTGGCTTCTAATAATGGAGGCTGGCAATGGGCTGCAGGAAGTGGATGTGATGCTGCGCCTTATTTTAGAATTTTTAATCCTCAACTTCAGACGCAGAAATTTGATCAAGCTTTAGGATATATAAAAAAATGGGTGCCGGAGTTAAATGAGTTTACCTATCCTCAACCTATAGTTCAACATGAAGTTGCAAGAAAAAGAGCGCTTGAAGTGTACGGAAAGTCTTTAGGAAAGTAAACGATCTTATACAAAAACAGCTGATGTATCAATGCTGACATTGTTCATTTTTGCATATACTTCAAGTAATTTGTAAACTGCAGATTTACCCGTTTCTCCTAACTGAATAGAAAAATCATTTACATACAGTTCAATATGCTTTTTCATTACTTCTTCATTCATCTCTTGAGCATGATCAGCGATGTATGGAGATAGAATTGGGTATTGGCTAAATGAATACTCGAGGCTTTTTCTAATCAACAAATCAATTTTGTGCTGAATGGCTTTGTCAATGCTTCTATCAATCACTATTCCGCCCAAAGGAATAGGAGCTTTGGTTTTTTCTTCCCAAAATTCACCTAAATCAAGCAACTTCACTAAGCCTTTGTCCTGATATGTAAACCGATTTTCGTGAATAATAACTCCAGCATCTACTTCATTAGATAAGACAGCATTTTCTATTTCATTAAAAA
>JANMZN010000554.1:0-10074 GCA_031383285.1 Segetibacter sp. | reverse complement strand
GGAACACTATGGAAAAACCATGCTTTGTGGCTATGCAAGAATAGATGGTTGGGCCGTAGGAATTGTAGCCAACCAACGATTGGTTATTAAAAATAAAAAAGGTGAATTGCAGATGGGTGGTGTTATCTACAATGACAGTGCGGATAAAGCTGCAAGGTTCATCATGAACTGCAATCAGAAAAAAATTCCACTGGTGTTTATGCACGACGTAACGGGCTTTATGGTGGGTAGCAGAAGCGAGCATACAGGCATCATAAAAGACGGTGCAAAACTGGTAAATGCAGTAGCAAATTCTGTGGTTCCAAAAATTACAATCATCATTGGAAATAGTTATGGTGCGGGTAATTATGCCATGTGCGGTAAGGCTTACGATCCACGTTTTATATATGCATGGCCAAGTGCCAAAATTGCCGTTATGGGTGGTGAACAAGCTGCAAAAACCATGTTGCAGATACAAGTTGCCGGACTAAAAGCAAAAGGTGAGGTAGTAACACCAGAAGCTGAACAGGAACTCTTAAACAAACTAAAGCAACAATATGAAAGGCAGACTTCACCCTATTATGCCGCTGCCAGATTATGGGTTGATGAAATAATAGATCCTATAGATACCCGTAAACTAATATCAGAAGGGATATCAGCCGCAAACCATCAGCCTCATTTTGATGATTTTAAGCTTGGTGTTTTTCAGGTGTAATTTGATACAATAATATTGGCTGAATGAATACAATTGATAACGCCTTTTCATTCCAAAGAAAATAATAAAATACAATGATCATCTACCAGGTTGATGCATTTACTTCTCTACGGTTTGGTGGCAATCCTGCTGCAGTTTGTCCTTTGGATCAATGGCTCCCTGATGAACTAATGCAACAACTTGCTGCCGAAAACAACCTAAGCGAAACTGCTTTTTTTGTAAAGGAAGGAAACGATTATAAGTTAAGGTGGTTTACTCCGGAATATGAGATTGACCTCTGCGGTCATGCTACACTCGCAACAGCATTTGTACTTTTTAACCATATGGGTCATAAAGGAGAAATGATACATTTCCATACTAAAAGCGGCTTACTTGAAGTAACGAAACAAGAAGAGTTGATTGTTTTAAATTTTCCTTCCAGAATGCCACAGCCATGTGATATTCCTGATGATCTTTTTAAAGGTTTCAATATTCAACCAACCAAAGTATTAAAATCGAGAGATTACTTTTTGGTTTATGATTCAGAAAAACAAATTCAGGAATTGATTGCTGATTTCAGCTTTCTAAACAAGTTGGATACGATAGGTGTCATAGTAACAGCAGCTTCATCGGAAGTAGATTTTGTATCGAGATTTTTTGTTCCAAATAGTGTCATTGGCGAAGATCCTGTAACAGGCTCAGCGCATTGTAATCTCATTCCATATTGGGCTAAGGAGTTGAAAAAAACGACACTTTCAGCCAGGCAAATTTCATCAAGAATAGGTGAACTTTTGTGCGAGGACAAGGGGGAACGAGTTACGATGGCAGGCACTGCTGTTTTATATCTCAAGGGAGAATATTATATATAACATGTCAACTAATCATATAATCATATATACCGATGGTTCCAGCAGGGGAAATCCGGGGCCGGGAGGTTTTGGAGCGATCCTGATGTATGGAAACAATAGAAAAGAAATATCAAAAGGATACCGGCTTACAACTAATAATAGAATGGAATTACTAGGTGTAATTAGCGCATTGGAAACCCTAACCAAAAGAACCATACCGATTACCATTTTTACAGATAGCCAGTATATTGTAAATTCAGTTCAAAAAAAATGGCTGGACAAATGGATAAAAACAAATTTTTCCGGGGGCAAAAAAAACAAGGACTTATGGCTGAAATATGCCCAATTAGCTAAGGATTTTCAGATCACATTTAAGTGGGTGAAAGGTCATGCAGACAACCCATATAATAACCGTTGTGATGAATTAGCCACAGAAGCTGCAGATGGTTCTGATCTGTTGGTAGATGTCGTTTACGAACGAGATGTAGCTACCGATTAATAGATGTTATTCTATAAAACTATCCTACTATTTTATCCTACTAAAAAATGACAATAAAAAAGAGACTGCCTAAAATAGCAGCCTCTTTTTTATTGTCAATCAGGATTTTGATTATTGCAAAACAATGATCTTCTTCCTAACAACTGAATTTGTATTTCTTAATTCAAGAATATAAGTTCCAGTAGGAACGCTATTACTCAGATTAAGAGCACCATTGTTGACAATCCCTTGTTGAACTTGTTTGCCAGCAATATTAATTATTGAGAAACCAGCGTTGTTTCTGAATTCCTGAGAACCAACATTTATTCTAGAACCTTTACGAGCAGGAACAGGATAAACGACTACGTTTTCAACGCTACCGTTTTCGTCAATAAGTTCGTTATTGATGCCTCTTGGACCAAAGCAAGTTGAAGTTGTAAATGTTCTCTTTGCAGAAAATCCAGAAGCAATATCGACTCCAGCAGTATCACAAAGAGCTCTAATAAACCAATCGTAGCTAGTACCACAAGTTAAACCAGTAACTGCAAGGTAAGTTCTGTTACCTGAAACCAACGTATTGGTGTAAGAGGTAGTTCCAGTTTTTCTTCTCCTAATTTGGTATTGTTTAGGTCTAGGTCCTGCAACAGTATCCCAATTTAATCTAACAGAGGTAGTTGTTTTGTTGGTTTCTACTTTTGTAGGTGGAGCTGCACATAGATTGCCAGCCTCATTGGTGATCCACTGAAACATGTTCAGGTTTGAATAAAACTTGCTGTCTGTTCTAAAACGATAGAACAACTCAATTGGCTTAGTTTTCACATCATTAGAATAATCATCATTATCTTCAAACTTTACTCCTGGTCTCACAAAATAAGCATCCGATTGACTTCCATTACCATTTTCTTTGAAGAAGAAAACACCAAGATTGCTAGGAACACCAGCAGTACCAAACAAATCAACCCAACTAATCTTTACCTCGATATCGTTGGTGCCAGTTTTAATACTATCTGTTACAGCTTTATTGTTGCTCCAGCCTTCAAATCCAGCTGCACTGTCTCTACGAACTTCGCCATATCCATTTTTAAAAAAGACGACTGCATTTCCTTTAAAAGGTAGTGGTCCTCTTCGGTTGTCGTAATTAAAACCTGAATCATTACCAGATGTACCTAGTTTGCTCAAATAAACGAGCGTAGGCTCATCTTTAATGAAGGTTCCACCACCGGTAACACCCAAATACAAAAAGTTCGCATCCCATGTCATAGCATAGATGCCATTTTTTTCCACTGGTTTAAAATCAGTACCGACGTTTCCGGTAAGAACAGCAGTTCTAACAGGCTGAGCTGTCACTGCTAGTACCATAAAAAGAGAGAAAAGAGTAAATAACTGTTTCATTTTACAAGATTTACGTTAAAAAAAGATTGTTTAGTAATATGTACTTTTTACACATTATGCAATTTTAAGAAAAATTTTAACACAAAGATCATTTTAAGCAAAAAATAATTGAAGATATAATATTGAGCTAAGGGAAAATAATTGACAAAAAGAATGTTTTATAGTTGCTACTTAATTTCTCAAGCGACTACAGAACGACCTTGCGCTTTCTTTATTATATAATTATAAATTAAAAATAAACAACCTGAATAGAAAAGATTTCCGTAAATGCTATTTAAAAGAAAATTTCCGAAGAATTCATTCTTATAAAACGGAATAGCTGCAATAAAACATGCACCTAGTCCAGAAAGGGTCCTAGGATAAACAACTCCGTCTGCTAACCAAGTACCAAAATTGGAAATGACAAAAAAGATAATACCGCTCCAAAAAGAAGCAAAAATAGTATTAGATAAAGAAGCCTTCTTAATAAATGAAGCTAATGCAGTTATAAGCATAAATGCGGCGTAAACAAAAATTTGATTAAGCCCATAAAATCCTTTTACTGAGGTAAACAAGTGAAGGCATACATCGGAGATGAATAATGCTGCCAATGGGAGAAGGAATGCATACTTTTTATCCTTAATAACCGAACCTCCAAAAATGGCTATAGCACCAATTGCTGTAAAATTTGGATAGTGTGGAAACAATCGGGTAAAAGCAGCCGCAGAAATTAACAAAAAAACAGGTAGGATGTTAGTCTTATTTTGTTTGTCCATATTAAATTTTAATATTAGGCTGCAAATTTAGTTTAAAACTTGAAACCATGTGCTTAAAAAATATTACCTTCTGATAACAAAAGGAATAAATGCTTTGTAAACAATTGAATCATCAACAAAAGTGATGTCATAGGGAGTATCAGCTAAAATAGCAAATGCCTCACCTTTTTTACAGTTGATATCTTTGCAACAAACCTCTCCTTTCATTACCAAAAAGACTTCAGTACTGTTGCTTTCAGAAGTATATACATCACCTTTTGAAAATGGTAAAACACAAATAGCAAAATCTTCAACATTCATTGTGAAATTCACTGCTCCGTCAGGCAGTTGTTTTCCCTCTAGTATTTCCGGTTCTATTCCAATAAAATCAATATGCTTGAGCAACTCATTTACATCGATATGTTTAGGTGTAAGCCCTCCTCTTAACACGTTGTCGCTGTTTGCCATCAATTCAATATTCTGCCCTTCAAGATAAGCATGTGGAAGACCTGCACCCTGAAAGATTCCTTCTCCTTTGTTTAACTTTACAATATTGAAAAAATATATAGAAAAAAGGCCTTTATCAATATTTCCTGATGGTAATTGGCCACTGTATAGTTTATTTACCCAATAAGTTGGTTCATTTTTAGCTGATGTTATTGTCAATTCCCTTTTTACCAATGGAAGAAGCAACTCATCTACTGCTTTCTGAGGCATCTCCATTACCGTTTTGTATAAGCCAAAATATCCTTCAGTTTTAAAAACACTTTTTAAACTTTCAAATTCTTCAACTGTTTCCAATACGTTGGTAATATCTGCTTCCTTTCTAAAGCCGTGTAATAGCCAAAACTCATCAAGCGCAATCATCATTTCCGGTTTATGATTTCTGTCTTTGTAGTTGCGATAAGGTGCATTTATTGGTACCCCAATCGCCTCTTCTTCATCAAAGCCAATTTCAGCTCCTTCTTTTGAAGGATGTACTTGAATTGAAAGCATTTCTCTTACATCCAAAACTTTCAACAGAAAAGGTAATTCACCAAATCTTTTAAAGACTTCGCTACCCAAGTGAAATTCCGGATGCAGACTAATCTGTTCTGCCCACGATTTTGGTCCTTCTTCTGTAAGCAACACTGATGACGCACTTGGATGTGAACCTAACCAATATTCTGCATAAGTTTTGTGTTCTGAATTATCAATATTTAGCAGTTGAGGTATATAATTAAAACCACCCCATGCATAATGCTGAACCTTTCCAACAATTTTAAAAATCTTATTTTTCAATTTATATTTTTACTTTAGAATGTCGAAAATAAAATAATTATGGCACAGCACAATGAAACTGGATCTGAAGGCGAAAAGCTGGCAATTGAATGGCTAACGGCAAAGGGGTTCATCATCAAAGAAAGCAATTGGAGATACAGGCATTTAGAAGTAGATATAATTGCTGAGAAAGGTGACACTTTGCATTTTATTGAAGTAAAAACAAGGAGAAGTACAAAGTTTGGCAATCCGGAGGAAAGTATCAACAAACAAAAAATGAAAAATTTGAAAGATGCCGCAGAACAATACCAATTTAAAAATCCGGGATGGAAATGGATTCAGTTTGATGTTTTGGCTATCCTTTATAAACCTGATGGCATAGATTATTGGTTTAATCAGGACGTATATTTATAAAAAAGTGGGATGATGCAAATGCTTCATCCCACTTTTATTTATTAGTCAAATGTATTTTACCAAACCTTTGCTCTTTTAGCTTTTGGACGGTACATTTTATTCCCTTCGTTTACACCAAATGCTGCATAAAAGGGTTCAAAATTAGAAAGTGGTCCATTTACCCTAAACATTTCAGGAGAATGCGAATCGGTAGTTACCCTCACTTTCATGGTTTCCTCTCTGTTCATAATTCTCCAAACCTGGGCATACCCAAAGAAGAAACGCTGATCCGGTGTAAATCCGTCTATTTTTATGGTATCCTTTCCTTGGGCCGTCATTTTAAATGCGTCGTAGGCAATTGCAAGGCCACCAAAATCAGCCAAGTTTTCACCGAGTGTAAGACTTCCGTTAATGCGCATGCTATCTAGTATAGTATAGGAATTGTATTGGCTTACCACATCTCCGCTTTTAGCATTGAATTTGGTTGCATCATCCTTTGTCCACCACTCTTTCAAATTGCCATCTGCATCATATTGCCTTCCTTGATCATCAAAACCATGAGTAATTTCATGCCCAATCACCATTCCAATACCACCATAGTTGATTGCATCATCCGCATTCATATCAAAGAAAGGAAATTGAAGTATTCCTGCTGGAAAAACGATTTCATTAAAAGATGGATTGTAGTAGGCGTTTACTGTAAAAGGAGTCATGCCCCATTCTGTTTTATCTACCGGCTTACCTACCTTCTCAATCATTTCTTTGTAACTGTGTCTGGCTATACTTACATTATTGGCAAAATAATCGGCTTTCGATATTTCCACGTCATCAAAATTTTTCCATTTGTCAGGATAGCCAATCTTCTTCATTATCGTATTAAGCTTACCCATTGCCCGCTTTTTGGTAGAATCGCTCATCCAATCTAAGTTATTGATATGCTTCTGAAAAGAAACTTGAAGATTGTTAACCAATTCATCCATTCTTTTCTTGGCTTCAGCAGGAAAATATTTTTGAACAAACAATTGGCTGGCAAGGTCCTTTAATCCCTCATCGGTATTGCTCACCATTGTTTTCCAACGTTCACTTTGGACTTTCTGACCGCTAAATGTTTTATTAAATTCAAATGAAGCATCCCTGAAAGCTTTGCTCAGCAAACTGGATGATCCTGAAATTAGGTCAAATTTAATTTTTGACTTCCAACTTTCGATAGGTTGAGATGCAAGTAATGTGCTTAGTCCGGCAAAATAACCCGGCTGTCCAACGTTCACACTGTCAGGACTAATCTTCATTTTTTTAAATGCATTTGTAAAGCCAACATTAGGCGCTAGTTTTTCCAATTGCGCTACCGACATCTTATTGTAATTAGTCTGAGGGTCTCTTAATTCAACAGGGCTGCGATGAGATTTAGCAATAAGTGTTTCTAGCCCCAGTATCTCTTCAGCCATTCTTTTGGCTGCACTTGAATCTGTACCTGTTAATGTAAAAAGCTTTTCAGCATATTCAACCATCTTTTTTCTTTCTGCCGCAGATGATGGTCTTGTATAATATTCCTTCTCTGGAAGCGTAAGTCCTGTCTGTGTAAATACTGCAATATTTTTACTACTGTTTTTATCATCAGCCCCAACATAAAATCCTAGCAAGTCTCCATCACCTTCAGGATAAGACTCGGCTATAAGATTCATCAATTCTTTATAGTCTTTTACCGCATCAATCTTTGCAAGTAATGGCTTGATTGGGTCATATCCCTTTTTCTCAATAGCTACAGTATCCATTCCGCTAACATAAAAATCTCCAACTTTTTGCTCAGCTGTTCCCTTTGCAGCATTTTTAGCACTCGCCTCTTCTAAAATACCTTTTAGTTTTTTTAGGTTTTCTTCATACAACGTATAAAAACTACCCCAGCCACTTTGATCCTCGGGTATTTTGTTGGCTTTTATCCAACCACCGTTGGCATATAGAAAAAAGTTATCGCCGGGCTTAATAGAACTATCCATACCCGCTTTATCAAAAAAAGTGGTACGCTGTTCAGTATTGTTTTTTTCATTCGAACTATTACAGGCTACAAAAGAAAATATAGCAGTAACTACAAATAATGGCAAGGATTTAATCATTAAAAAAAATTTAGCTGCAAAAGTGGTGAAATATTTCTGTAATCGTTCACCGCTTATCAAAAAGAACTTTTCAAAATATCAGATTTAACTATTAATAAAAAAAGCTGCCTGATAATGGGCAGCTTTTAAATTTGAAATTTATTAATGTTATTTGATAAGGTTTACTGATCCCTTCTTATCTACTACAGAATTATCAGCAAAAGTTATCCGGGCTACATATACATACACGCCTGTCGGTTGCATTGTTCCCTTAGACCGTCCATCCCATCCTGCACCTACAGTCGTCGTCTGGAAAATGGCTTGTCCCCACTGGTTAAATACTCTAAAATCAATTGCCTTTACATTATTTGCGCTCACATTAAATACATCATTTTGGCCATCGCCATTTGGAGTAAATGTGTTTGGTATGAAAAGATTATTATCCTTATCAACCTTTAATAACAAAGTAGCAGTATCAAGGCATCCATCTTGAGATACTCCTTTCACAATTATCTCTTTTGTATCAGTTGCAAACAAAATCTGGCTCTTAGCAGTCTGGTTGGTAAATAAGGCAGCTGGAAGCCAAGATGTAATTTGATAACCTACTTGAGCATTCGTTTGCAGCGTTACATTAAGACCCGCCTTTACAGGGTTTTGACTGCTAGTTAGCGTTAAGTCAAATTGGAAAACAGTAATGTTTGTTGTTCTAAAAACACTATCGCAGCCAAACACCGTTCTCAAAGTATCTTTTACTACAATAGAAGATGTATAATTATTTCCACTAAACAATACATTTTTACAACCTGATAATGATCCGGTAGTACTCACAGGTGATATCGTTTGAATTACAATGTTTACAGTTCTAAAAATGCTGTCACATCCTTCAACAGTTCTTAGCGTATCTTTTAATGTGGTGGTGGTCGTATAGGTCGTTCCTGCAAAAACAGTACTATTACAGCCTTTTACATTGATTGTCTGAGGTACAGGTGTTATTATTCTTACAAAGATATTGGTAACTTTTCTGATGCTGTCACATCCATAGCTCGTTCTAATAGTATCCCGAACCACAGTTGAAGCAATATAGGTCACTCCATTGTAAACTACACTTCCGCAACCTGTTAAAGAAGCAGTTTGGTTAACTGCAGTTATAATGTAAATGGTAATGTTGTTTGTACGGAAAACACTGTCGCACCCTTCAACGGTTCTTAAGGTGTCTTGTACAGTTGCTGAAGCAGTATAATTTATTCCATTAAACACCAGGCTGTTACAACCTGTCAATGACTGACTACCTGTAACCGCTGTTATCTGCTTAATGATGATACTGTTTGTACGATAAACACTGTCGCAACCCTGAGGTGTTTTCAATGTGTCTTTCACTACCGCATTTGATGTATAAGTTACGCCATTAAACACAAGGCTGTTACATCCTCTTACTGTATTATTCAAACTTACCGGCGCTATTATTTTTACAACAATGCTTACCGTATTATACACACTATCGCAACCCTCAACTGTTTTTAATGTATCCGCTATAGTTGTGGAAGATGTATAAGTTACTCCTTTGAAAGTTACACTGTTGCAACCAAATACACTTGCAGTGCCCGTAACAGGTGAAATAGTCCGTATCTTGATGTTGTTGGTACGGTAAATACTATCGCAACCTTCTGCTGTCCGTACGGTATCCTTCACTATTATTGATGAAGTATAAGTGACACCGTTAAACACTAAACTATTACAACCCGTTAATGATTGGCTGCCTGTAACCGCAGTTATTTGCTTAATGATGATACTGTTCGTGCGATAAACACTGTCGCAACCCTGAGGTGTTTTTAATGTGTCTTTCACCACTGCATTTGATGTATAAGTTACGCCATTAAACACAAGGCTGTTACATCCTCTTACTGTATTATTCAAACTTACCGGTGCTATTATTTTTACAACAATGCTTACCGTATTATACACACTATCACAACCCTCAACTGTTTTTAATGTATCGGATATAGTTGTAGATGATGTGTATGTTACTCCTTTGAATGTTACACTGTTGCATCCAAATACACTTGCAGTGCCGGTTACTGGTGTTATTGTCCTTATTTTGATATTGTTGGTACGGTAGATACTGTCGCAACCTTCTGCTGTTCTTACGGTATCATTCACTACTGCTGATGAAGTATAAGTAACTCCGTTAAAGACTAAACTATTACAA
>JANMZN010000514.1:0-57183 GCA_031383285.1 Segetibacter sp. | reverse complement strand
TGTCTGACGTCTCCAATTCTAGAGAAGTGCTGTTTCCAAAATCACTTAGCTTTAAATTTTTCTTTATTAATTCGTTGCCCCATCCTTGTACGCTTATTCGCAAGGAGTTGTTTAATGTAGTGGGTTTATACAGAGCGGATTTTAAGATTGCGGCTGATTGGGCATTTTTTGTACAAGCTATTTGTAAATACAATTGTAGCTATCATTACGTGAATGTAACTGTTGCAAACTTTGTTCTTGGGGGTGTAAGCTCTACTCAACTTCAACTCATTGAAAAGGAGAGAAGCATTATCTACCATGAATTATTTCCGGCGTTTGTCGATGACTATAAAGTAATGCAATGCAATGAATTGGAATTGAACAGTGTAAAAAAGCAAATAGGTTATAGGGTCCATAAGAAAGTAAAGACTATTTTTCTTAAGAATGTCAAGAAATAGGAAGATATATTATTTAGCTCCAGATAGCAATACTCCTAGTTGGGGCCTTGGAATAATTTATCACCATGTACTAGCGCTTTCAGAAGCTGGTTATAATGCATTTCTGGTGCATGAAAAAGCTCCATTTGGATTAGACTGGATTGAGGTAAAGGTGCCAACATTATATTGGGATCAATCAATCAAAATTAATCCTGAAGACATTGTTGTAGTTCCAGAAGTTAAAGTCAATTTGAAGGGTCTGAAGCAATTAAAGTGCAGAAAAATTTTGTTTGTCCAGGCTTCTTCTTTTCTTTTTGAAATGTTGCCTGAAAATGAAACCCATCTATCATTGGGTTTTGAAAGTGCTATAGGTATCATGCCTCATATGATGCCAATCATTGAGCAATTCACTAGTTTGAAAGCGGATATGGTACGGCCTTTCATTGCGCCTTATTTTATAAAGGACGAGAACAACTTACATGAAAGAAGTAAGAGCATCCTCATCTTCCCAAAATTCTATCAGCAGGATTTTGGAATTGTTAGGAGAGTAATAAGCGACAAGCTTGAAAAAGTAAATCCTAAAGGGGTAACTGGAATATTTAAGTCGAAATGGAAGTTGATTGAATTGAAGGGTAAGACACACAAGGATGTTGCCAAGCTAATGCAAGAGGCGACTTTTTTTATTGCCACTAATACATTCGAGTCTTTTAATGCATCCTGTGTAGAAGCTATGTCTGCAGGATGCATCAGTATTTGTTATGAAGGATTTGGTCCCCGAGACTATATGGTAAATGGAAAAAATGCATTTGTTTTTCCAAATAATGAAGCATACCGATTGAGTAATTTTGTTTTTGATTTAATTGACAACTTTGATGCAAAGCAAGAAGAGTTGAAACGGGTAAGAGAGGAAGGCTATAAGCTGGCATCTACTTACAATTACCAGGAAACAAAAACTCAATTAATCAATTTTTTTGAACTAAAATATCAGGCATCCTAGCGCAATGAAGATCTTTGCAATTGTAGTTACATGGAATGGAGAAAAATGGATTGAGAAGTGCTTATCAAGTTTGATGCAGAGCTCAGTTCCAGTCAAAATAATCGCTGTGGATAATGCTTCATCAGATCGAACTGTTTCAATAATCAAAGAAAAATATCAGTCAATCAATTTAATTGAAACAGGAAGTAATCTGGGGTTTGGTAAGGCGAATAATATTGGTTTAAGAATCGCTGTTCAGCAAAATGCAGATTTTATTTTTTTGCTCAATCAGGATGCATGGGTCGATAAAAATTCAATAGAGAACTTGGTTAAAATAACTCAGTCAAATGAAGCATATGGTATTGTAAGCCCTTTTCACATTAATGGTGATAATACAGCTTTGGAATACAAATTCATTGAGTACATACAACCAAATGTTTGCCCCGGTTTGGTTTCAGATTTCATCATGAATAAGTTGTTGCCAATTTATGAAACCACTTTTGTAAATGCAGCAGCTTGGCTAATTAGTAAAAAATGTTTATTAGCTGTGGGTGGATTTGACCCACTTTATCCGCATTATGGCGAAGACACAGATTATATACAAAGGGCGCAATATTTTGGGTTTAAAATTGGAATTGTTCCTTCAGTCAAAATTTGGCACGACAGCAAAATTTTATCGTGGACTGAAATATTGAAAAATAGAAAACGAATGTTAACTATCTATTTTTCAGATGTAAAAAGTATTGGCGGTTCATTGCGAAGCAATACATTGATATTTTTAAAACGTCGTTTTGATGATTTAACCTCACATCTTCTTTTTAGGCGCTTTAAGATGTTTGCATACCATTTTGGATTGTGTTGGGATATTATCTGGCAGTTGAGAAAAATATCTAAAGCAAGAAAAATTTCTAAAACAAAAGGTGCTTTCTTATAAAGTTTGAAATGAAAATTGTATTATTCACTCATATCTTCCCTTACCCATTAAATGAAGGGGGGAAAGTGGCTCAGTTTGGCATTATTAGATATTTGTGCAGGAAGAATGAAATAATTTTGGTATCAGAAAATAGTTACTCAGGAATTTATGAAGATGCAAGGCAATTAAATATTGTATTGCCTGAATTAAGAATAGAAATTCTAGATGCATTGGAAACTAAACCAACTAATAGTTTTGCCAATGCTATTTTAAATAAGGTAAATCAATTGCAGTGGCGTTTGCAAAAGGTTGTAAATAAAAAGCAACCAAAATCCTCTTCCATCCTTGACAACAATTTGTTTATTTATCCTACGAGACCAAGAAAGCCTACAATTATCAATCAATTATTAGCAATAATTCAGAATGAACAACCAGATCTAATACAGGTGGATTTTATTGATAATGCTGATCTGGTTAATGTAATTCCATCAAATATTAAATCTGTATTGGTTCATCATGATCTTCGGTTTGCAAGTGTAGAACAGGCTTGTAAATTGGAGAATCAAACTGTAGTTTACACTGATTATTTAAGAAACTATGTAAAGAGTATTGAAGCAGCTTTTTTATACAAGTTCGATGCTGTGGTTACTTTTAATTTACAAGATCGGGAGAAATTGATAACAATAATTAAAAATACAATTATTGAAGCTATTCCATTTCCGATAAGTAATTTATCCATGAATGTTATTGGTGATGAAGCTTACACAATTAATAAGTTAGTATTTATTGGGCCTCATTATCATTTGCCTAATTATGATGCATTGCAATGGTACTCAAACGAAATGTCGGAAGAGATTTTTAAGAGGTATAATCTTAAGTTGGTTGTTATTGGAAATTGGTCTGAAGGAGCAAAGGCAAATTTTAAAAAATTCAAAGGGATTGAATTTGTTGGATTTGTAGATGACCTGAATGCTGCATTGCAAAATGCTATAATGATTGTACCGCTGAGGATTGGAAGCGGTATAAGAACTAAGTTGTTAGATGCATTTTCTTTAGGTGTACCTGTTATATCTACTTCGGTTGGGTGTGAGGGTTTAGGTGCAGTAGATCAGCATGAATTGTTGGTATCAAATACTGCATCAGAATTTGTTGAAGCGATAGAGATGTTGATCTCCAATCCATTATTGGTGCAAACGCTAAGGCGTAATGCAAATGATTTAATCATGCAGAAATATACTATAGAAAAGGTAGGGGGGCAGCGGTTGGCACTATATAAAAAATTGATTAACGAATTAGTAGAAAAGGCTAAAGGATAGAAAAATATATTAATGATTAATGTAACTAAAACATACTTGCCCGACTTTGAAAAATACACAGCCACGTTAAAAAGGGCTTGGGACAATGCCTGGATAACAAATAATGGAGAATTGGTTCAAGAGCTTGAGGTCAAGTTAAAAGAATACCTCAACATTCAAAACTTGTTGTTTTGTAGCAATGGAACTATTGTGTTGCAAATGGCGATAAAGGCGTTGAACATAACTAAGGAAATAATCACGACTCCTTTTTCTTATGTTGCTACAACCAATGCTATACTTTGGGAAGCATGTACACCAGTATTTGTAGATATTGATAAAGATAGCTGTTGCATTGATGCAGATAAAATAGAGTTTGCAATTACTGAACACACACAAGCTATTTTAGCAACACATGTTTATGGTTTCCCTTGTGATGTAGAAAAAATTGAAAGAATAGCATTGAAGCACAATCTTAAAGTAATTTATGATGGCGCCCATGCATTTGGGTGTACTTACAAAGGTAAATCGCTCTTAGATTTTGGAGATATTTCAACCTGTAGTTTTCATGCTACTAAGGTTTTCCATACTGTAGAAGGTGGATGCATTGTTTCGCCTCATAAAGATGTTTTTGAAAAATTGGAATTATATAGAAGTTTTGGCCATAGGGGCGATGACTATTTTTCAATTGGTTTGAATGGTAAAAATTCTGAGTTTCACGCAGCCATGGGCCTATGCAATCTTCAGGAAATTGGAAATATTATAGAATCAAGAAGAGGCGTGTTCGATATGTATAATAAGCTAATTAACCACCTACATATTGAGCAACCTTTTTCATCTATGATTTTTCAGTATAATTATGCATATTATCCGGTAATTTTTAATAGTGAGGAAATATTACTCAAGGTTAAAGATTCACTTTTTGTGAATGGGATATCAACGCGTCGCTATTTTTACCCTTCATTAAATATCCTTCCTTATCTGCAAAACCAAGCTTTGTGTCCCATATCGGAGAGTATAAGTCGAAGGGTATTGTCTCTCCCGCTTTATTATGGACTAAGCCAAAGCGAAGTAGAACGTATTGTAATAATAATTGAAGAAAATATTAAATAGCTTTTCAATCGTGCATTCAATTAATAGTATTTCCAATTGCAAAAAGTATAAATAAAGAATAAGTCATGAGTAATTTTGGGTTTGAGTTGAGGAATAAAATAAAAAAGTCGAAGCGTAACAATTTTGGTGTTGAAAATTATGACGAATTTAGATATGGCAAGTTTGTAAAGCCTAAATCTTTTATTCAAGATCCTGTTGTTTTTTTAAAAGAGCTAACTAAACGTGCGATTGGTTATGAATGTATTAAATTTAATACTTGGATTAATGGTCATGAACAGAATGTGGAAGAATTATATGAAAATCTGAATAGTCAAGGTAAGCATTTGCTAGTTGAGCTTATTGCTTATCATTTTTTAGGATACAAACATGTAAAATTAGAGAGAAATAACAAAGCATATTGGGATGCCGTCGGAACGGGAAATTCAATGGCGGACAAAAATGACACCTATGATCCTCACTTCTTGAATATTATCTTGGAAAAAGTTGATTTAAATCCTATTGGTTTTGATGTCAAAATGTTTTTCTCCGGATATGCAATAGCTATAGACTTTATTTTAGAGCAATATGCTTATAAATTTAATAATCGAACTATCGTTGAAGTTGAAGCAGGCGATGTAGTAATTG
This sequence comes from Segetibacter sp., assembly GCA_031383285.1. Taxonomy (GTDB): domain Bacteria; phylum Bacteroidota; class Bacteroidia; order Chitinophagales; family Chitinophagaceae; genus Segetibacter. Next base: position 51,849 of record JANMZN010000514.1, on the reverse strand, counting down.
ATGGAGGGGCATGTTGGGGCGACACAGCTCTATATTTTGCTCATAAAACTGGTGAACATGGCAAAGTGTATTCATTTGAATTTATTCCAGACAACATTAAATTATTTAACATAAATAGATCGTTCAATCCACATTTAGAAAAGCTAATAGAGTTAGTTCCGCTTCCCCTTTATCATACTTCCGGGGTTAACATATATTTTAAGGATAATGGTCCAGGGAGTAGAATTGGTTTTCAACCATTTGATTCACAAACTGGAAGCACAACAACGATTACAATTGATGATTTGGTTAACTCGAAAAATATCTCAAAGGTTGATTTTATTAAAATGGATATTGAGGGAGCTGAAACAAGTGCACTAAACGGTGCAATTGAAACAATAAGAAAATTCAAGCCAAAGTTGGCAATTGCAATATACCATAGCATTGAGGATATATACAACATTCCTAAGTGGATTTTAGGATTAAACATGGGATATGAAATATTTATCGACCACTTTACCATTCATACTGAAGAAACGGTGTGCTTTGCCAGAATTAAAGATTAAATGATTATGAAATTGGCTATCATGCAACCCTATTTTCTTCCTTACCTCGGCTATTTCCAACTGGTAAATGCAGTGAATACGTTTGTTTTTTTTGACGATGTAAATTTTATAAATAAAGGGTGGATTAACCGCAATAATATATTGCAGCAACAAAAGCCCTTTCGTTTTTCAATTCCATTGACTAAGGCAAGTCAAAACAAGCTCATCAATGAAATTGAGCTTTCGGATTATGGTAAATGGAGAAAAGATTTTTTGAAGACAATTGAAATGAATTATAAAAAAGCACCTCATTTTTTATTTGTGTTTGAGTGGCTAAATAATTTTCTTTCCAAAGACTATCATTTGATTAGCGAACTTGCATCAGACAGCATACTGGCCGTTTCAAACTTATTGAAACTTTCAACTTCATTTAAATATACTTCCTCCTTACCTTACAACAGATCTAATGAGCAGAATGGTCAAATGAAAGTATTAGAGATTTGCAAATTATTAGGAGGTGGTGTTTACATCAATCCAAAAAATGGGGTTGATTTATATGACCGTGACGTTTTTGAAGAAGAAGGCCTAAGTCTGAAATTTATTGATATGGATGAAATCATTTACCCACAATTTAAAGCTCAATCTTTTGTTCCTTATCTTTCTATCATAGATGTTCTAATGTTTAATGATATAGAAAGTGCAAAAGAACTATTGAATAAATACACACTCAATTAATATAAAATAAGGATGAAATTAAACGAAATACTAAAAGAATCATTCAATGCTACCGAAGCTGAAATGGGTGACGAGGTAAGGTTGATGAGTTATGTAAATTGGGACTCCATGGCACACATGTTTTTCATAACCAAATTGGAAGAAGCATACAGCATTGAATTGACAGGGGATGAAATTGCAGATATGCAAACGGTAGGCGATATAAAAAAAGTAATAACTAACAAAGGAAAAGTAGTATAAATGGAACTGTCAAGCGCTAAAGTTCTTATAACAGGCGGAGGTAAAGGTATTGGCAATTATATAGCCCAAGGGTTGCTTCAGCGTGTTGAAAAAGTAATTGTGGTGGATAATAACCAGGAATTATTGGAAGCATTACCTAGCCATCAAAAATTGGTTAGTCATAAATGTGATGTAACTGACTCTAATGCTGTAGAAAGACTTATTGCTTCAATATTTGAAAACGATGGTGGTGTCAACGTTTGCCTTAACAACGCCGGAATCATACATAGTGAGCCCTTGATTAACTTGCTATCTAGACCCGATAAAAAGCATAGTATATCCAATTGGAAAAAAGTAATTGATATCAATCTGAATGGCGTTTTTTATGTAACATCCAATGTAGTTGAAAAAATGGTTTCTTCCCGGCAGAAAGGGGTAATTATTAATATTAGCTCAATAGCCGCAAAGGGTAACGTTGGACAATCTGCTTATGCCGCTACCAAAGCCGCCGTTGAAGCACTCACCAAAACATGGAGCAAAGAATTGGGTATGTTCAAAATCAGGTGTGCCTGTATAGCCCCTGGTTTTTTTGATACACCAAGCAACAAAGACACTCTAAGTGATAGTATGTTAGCAAAGTGGCAAAAAAATGTACCTATCGGAAGGTTAGGCGAAATGCAGGAACTGCTATCCGCTGTAGAATTTATTATTCAAAATGAGTATTATAATGGTAAAGTTCTTTCTCTTGATGGGGGATTAAATATTTGACAATGACTGGTTCAGGTTACCATTACAATTTAGGATTGAAGTTTTATAAAATCGCCGATACCTTCAGCGATAACATTGCTTTTAAATATCCTTCAGATGAAATGTATACCTATAGAGAGGTAAATATTCTATCCAATAAAATAGCATGTTATCTACTCAAAAAAGCAGTTGATAAGGGGGATGTTGTTGCAGTCTTCAATGAGAAGTCACACTACGCGTATTCGCTCATGTTGGCTTGCTTAAAAATTGGCGCCATCTACACCAACCTTGATACAAGCAGCCCATGGGCTAGACTCCATAAAATTTTGAATACCTGCCAACCAAAAATTATTTTTTTGGATCAGGAGAGGCTTTCACTTAAAACAAATCTTGCCGAACATTTTTCAGGTACAGGATTGATAGAATTATTTGATGAGGAATTTAAACTTGAAGTGGACAATTTTGAAGATCAAAATCTTGATGAGACGGTAAATGTGAATGGCAGCGATCCTGCTTATATAATGTTTACATCAGGTTCTACGGGTTTTCCAAAAGGTGCTGTAATGAGTCACAGCAATGTGTTGAATTTCATTGATTGGGGCAGACAAACTTTTGGTGTCAATGAAACTGATATTTTCACTAATGCCAACCCCGTTTATTTTGACAATTCAGTTTTTGATTTTTATATATCAATATTTAATGGAGCAACCTTAGTCCCAATTGGTCACGAATTGGCAAAGTCGCCTAAGCAGCTTGTCGAGGCCATTAACCAATCCAGGTGTACCGTTTGGTTCTCAGTACCTTCATTGCTTGTTTATTTATTATCTACAAGGGCACTTTCTAAAAGTGATTTTACTACCGTAAAAAGAATGTCATTTGGTGGCGAAGGATTTCCCAAGAATAAGCTTCAACAATTATATCAACTATTTGGCGATCGAATGACCCTTTTTAATGTATATGGCCCCACGGAATGTACATGTATCTGTTCTTCTTACATTATTTCTGAAAGGGACTTTGACAATATGAGTGAATTGGCTCCACTTGGACATATAGCTCCAAACTTTGGTTATGAAATATTGCCATTAGATGAAAATAACCAAAATATTGGAGAGTTAGCGTTATTAGGACCTTGCGTTGGACTTGGATATTACAATGACTTTAGCAGAACGGCATCTTCTTTTGTTCAAAATGAAAAAAGCTGCTTTACTCAAATAATGTATAAAACCGGCGACCTAGTAGAAATAGCATCAAACGGATATCTGCATTTCAAAGGACGAATTGACAATCAAGTGAAGCACATGGGATACCGGATAGAGTTGGAAGAAGTGGAAGCTGCTTTCAGTTCTTTGACTTATGTAAACGAAGTAGGGGTGGTGTATGAAAAGCTTACCCCGGAATTGGGACAAATAAAGGCTTTTGTAAGTTTGGGAGATACAAATAAGGACGATAAGAACATCTTAGCCGATATCAAAAATTTGCTTCCTCCCTATATGGTGCCAAGGGTTGTAGCTATACTGCCCATCCTACCCAAGAATAGCAATGGAAAAATTGATCGCAAACAATTAGCTGAATTAAAATGAAAAAGAACCTGATAATATTTGGTATTGGAAAAATTGCAGAAGTGGTGTATTACTACGCTAAGCATGAATGTAATTTGAACGTGGTTGGCTTCTGTGTAGATGAGCAATACAAAAACGTTGATACATTCCTTGATTTGCCTGTTGTTTCATTTGGAAATGTTGAAGAGAATTTTCCCATTGCTTCAAGCGAGATGTTTGTGGCGGTAGGATATCATGACCTAAATAAACTCAGGGAAATAAAATGTAACGAAGCCATTGAAAAGGGGTATACTCTAGTATCGGTTATTAGTCCTTTAGCTAATGTTCCTAAAAATGTAACAACCGGCTACAATTGCTTTATCATGTCGCCTGCCATTATTCATCCGTGTGTTACAATTGGTAACAATGTGTTTGTATGGAGCGGAACCCTCATTGGCCATCATTCCATTATTGAAGATAATTGTTGGCTTACTTCATCCTGCAATATTGGAGGCAATGTAACACTTGGTGCAAATGCTTTTCTTGCAGTTAATGCAACCATCGGGCATAGCATTGCCATCGGAAAAAATTGCTTCATTGGAGCTAATGCTTTAGTGACAAAAAGTCTTGAAGAAGATAAAGTAGTAATAGTTGAATCTACTAAACCTATCCGTTTATCTGCTAAACAATTCTTGAAGATGTCAGGCTTCAGTAGTTTATAATTTCATCACTCTACATCTAAGCATAAATACTTGCATACTTATGCAGTATTCCTAACCTTTTTTATTAGTAAAAATAACTACACTTATTTGAACCCAGTTTTCGTTTTCGCAGGAAATCGGTTTTTTGTTTTAGAGGAAATGCTTAAAGCAAATCTAGCTATTACTCAAGTATTTGCTGTTGAAGGTTCTTTTCTTGAAAAGGAATTAACAAAAAAAGGTATAGCTTTTCAAACAATAGCAAATGGAAAGGATTTTATTCAACAATTGGAGCAACTTAATTTTACGCATTTCATTGCAAATGGTCTTCCCTATATTTTGCCAATCACCCAACTGACCAAGGGAAATCAAAAATTTTTCATAAACATTCACCCATCTTTTTTACCCGACCTAAGGGGCAAAGATCCGGTTCCTGGTGCTGTTTTGTTTGGAAAAGAAAGTGGCGCTACTTGCCACTTTATGAATGACAAGATTGATGATGGCGATATTATTGCTCAAATTAAAATTGATTATTCCGCTGACCTTGATTGTGCTTTGCTTTATCAGCTTAGCTTCCAAGCGGAGAAACAGGTTTTTAATCTTGCTTTGAATAATAATTTTAAAGGACAAAGTAAACAAAAGGTCGTTTCTGACCACATTAGCTACAAGGTTAAAACAACTGATAAAGAAATTGACTTTTCACAAAACGCAGATAGCATTGTTAGAACTATTAAGGCTTTTAATACACGTTCTCAGGGAGCATGTTTTGTAGCTCAAGGCAATACTTTTGTAGTTAAAAATGCTAAGGTAATTAACCACAATTTTAGCATACTTGCTCTCACTAGTTATGTTGATAACGAAATAGTATTTGTGTTTGAGAATAAAATTTTACTTCGAAAAGGCAAAGGGTTTTTATATCTTGAAGAAATATCAGGTGAGCTTTCACTACTAAAGCCGGGTTGCGTCTTATGAATGAACTATGGCAAAAACGTGGTTTAATTTTTGACCCATCCGATCGCTTCGATTGGATGAATGCTTACTCTCAGGTGCCTACCATTTTGGAGAAAGAAAATGTACTGAGAATATTTTTTACTTGTCGCCCAAAACCTGATGAAAGCGGCCTATTTGTAAGCCATATTGCTTATATAGATGTTGAGAAAAATAATCCATCTAACGTACTTTACATTCATCCAAAACCAATAATGGAATTGGGAAGTCGTGGTGCTTTCGATGAATTTGGTATACATCCCACAGGCGTGATAAGAATTGATAATAAAGTCTATCTCTATTACACCGGATGGATGAGGGGCGTTTCTGTTCCTTACGAAACATGGATTGGACTTGCTATCAGCAATGATGATGGGGATACTTTTTTTCGTTATAGTGAAGGTCCTATAGTTGGAAAAAGTACAGATAACCCGTACTTGGCGAATGGTGCCTTTGTTTTTAAAGATGATAATCATTTCAAAATGATGTATGCTTCAACAACAGCATGGGTACCTGAGAATGGAAAGCCTGAACCCGTTTACACATTAAAAGGAGCAATTTCATCTAATGGCATTCACTGGGAAACTCAACAGAAACCACTTTTTCAGCAAATAACTAAAGATGAGTGTATTAGCCGTCCTGCAGTGATAAGATACAAACAACTTTACCATACTTGGTATGGCTATCGCAAAATTGAAAATTTCAGAGGTGGTAGTAATTCCTATAGAATTGGTTATGCAACAAGCAAAGATTTTATTAATTGGGAAAGAAATGACGAGCAGGCGGGAATATCATTAAGTAAAGAAGGTTGGGATTCTCAAATGATTTCTTATCCACAAGTTTTACAAATCGGCGAGCAGCTGATTATGTTTTATAATGGCAATCATTTTGGCAAATATGGTTTCGGTTATGCTGTTTTGAATATTGGTTAGCTTTTTTGATTTGACATAAAAGAGAAAAGTAAATAATACAGTTTGGAGGATTTTGATAAAGATATATCAGTTAGTATTTGCACCCAGACATTCAATCATGGAGGATATATTAGACAATGCCTTGAAGGTTTTTTATCGCAAAAGATCAATTTTAAATTCGAGGTAATAATAAATGACGATGCTTCAACTGATGATACTGCAGTTATTGTAAAAGAATATGAAGCAAGGTATCCGAACATTATTAAAGCAATTTATCAAAAGGATAATCAATATTCAAAAGGGGTTAACACACTTACAAGATTGCTTTTTCATAAAGCTCAGGGTAAGTATATTGCCATTTGCGAAGGAGACGATTATTGGTGCGATGAAAATAAACTTCAAAAACAAGTTGACTTTATGGAAGCCAACAAAGAATCTGCAATGTGTTTCACCAATGTGAATGTTTTTGATGATGACACCAAAGAGTTAAAGCCCTATTGGACAAAAATTGAAACGAAGAACTACGAAATTAATGATTTATTGAAAGGAAATGTAGCCCCCAATTGTTCGGTTATGTTTCGTAATGGATTGGTTGATTTCTCCAGACATACTTTTGAAGGTCTGCCAATGGGTGATTGGCCACTTTATGTTTTCCTGCTTCGAAAAGGTTATGCTACCTACCTGGATTTTGTTTCTGCTGTTTATCGGGTTCGTTCGGCAAGCATGTATTCTAAAATTTCTGTGGTTGATCAATTGAGAAGTAAGCATAGAATTTTTGAGTATTTTATGCAGTCAGAAGATTTATTAACCCAAAGAAAACTCATAAAAAAGGTTTATTATCAAAATCTTTATGCATTGGCTATAAGATTGCCCAAGAGCGATGTTAACCGTAAACAGCATTTAAAGTCAATTTTTTTTCAATCAGTAATTAGTAATGTTCCATTGCGTTTTAAGGCTTTGGTAAAACTTATTACCTAACCAGTTTATGTTATCTCTGTCAGTAATTATTCCTGTAAAAAATGGTGAGCGTACTTTGGGACTTTGCCTTGATAGCATACGGCAACAAACTATTGGCAAAGTTGTCGAAATATTAATTTTAGACTCAAATAGCAGCGATAAGAGTTGTGAAATTGCTGCATTTTTTGGGGCTAAAATAATTCCTGTACAACCTGGCACTTTTAGCCATGGAGGTACCAGAAATATCGGCGCACAAGAAGCTTCAGGTGAGCTTCTTTATTATACTGTGCAAGATTCCCGGATAGCCGAGGCTGATATGTTGGAGCGAATGGTTTCTTATTTTACCGACACAGAGGTTCAAGGTGTAAATGGCATTCAGGGCGTACCTTCGGAATTAGATAAAAATCCTGCTGTTTGGTTTCAGCGGTTTTCAACCCCTGTTCCTGAAATATTTCATTTTAAGATAAATGAGTTTGCGAAAATTTCTCCGAAGCAACAATTACAATATTGCAGATGGGACAATGTGAATGCTATGTATCGTCGGAGCGCATTGTTGTATGTACCATTCAAGCGTGTTGATTTTGCTGAAGATGCATTATGGGCATTAGACGCATTAAGCAAAGGATATAAATTGGTAAGAGATTCGGCTCTTTTGGTTTATCATTATCATCATCATGATTTTAAATATACTTTCAGGGTCATTTATATAATTAATTATGGATTGCTAATTAATTTTAAGACGCTTCCAAATATTCCTATTATTTATAAGCCAATTACTGTTAATATTTACAGCATTTTCAAAAGGAAACAAATTGGCTTTTGGAAAAAAGTATATTGGGTTTGGCACAACATTGTCCGCCACATAGCTCATCTTTTGTCTGCTATAGTTTTCAGATTATTGAATTGGGTAGGTATAAACGCTGTAGAAAAAGGGTTGAAAGTATTTTGTTCAACGGTACCGCAAGGTCGACAACAAAACCATTCCGGACAGGCGCTCAAAGCTGTTGTTTAATATATGCAATTCCCTCCTTTAGTAAGTGTTTTAATGACCTCTTATAATCGGGAGGCTTATATTTCAGAGGCTATAGAAAGTGTTTTAGCTTCTACCTACACCAATTTTGAACTGATTATTGTTGATGATGTTTCTAAAGATAATACGGTAACCATTGCCAAAAAATTTCAAGAACTAGACAATAGAATTAAGGTATACGTCAATGAACAAAACCTTGGTGATTATGGCAACCGAAATAAAGCAGCAAGCTACGCCAGTGGATATTACATCATGCATGTAGATTCGGATGATACTATTTTCCCGGATGGCATTGAAAAATGTGTTCATTGTATGAGCCTTTTCCCAGAGGGTAATTTCGGTATGCTGAATTATTATGTGAAAGAGGCTACTCTTGCTCCGTCTGCTCAAACAATACACAATCATTTTTTTAAAATTTCAACATTAGGCATTGGACCTGGTGGTACAATAATCAAACGATCTTTCTTTGAAAAGATTAATGGCTTTACTGCTAAATATGGTCCTGCAAGCGATATGTATTTTAATTTGAAAGCTGTGTCTCAATCCCCTTTGGTATTGTTGCCTTTTGAGTTTCACCATTACCGTCGCCATGAAGGACAAGAGATAAATAATCAATATAGCTATCTCTATAACACATATGCATACTTAAGAGATGCTTTGAAAGAGTTGGATTTATTTTTGACACCTATAGAAATAAAATGGCTACGGAATAAGAATGACAGAAGGTTTTTCGTAAATATTGTTCGTTTCTTTTTCAAGAGTAGAGATTTTGTAAAAACAAAGGAAGCAATAAAGAAATCAGGTTTTGGATTTAGAGAAACATTATCTGCAATATTTCATTTGTAAAGATTAATAAAAATCTGGTTGATTATTTTTTCAAATTTATTATAGAACGCTAAATAAGTCTGATACCAATAATTTAATGTCTCTTGCTCTTTGCATACCCGCTTACAATGCTTCCCTTTTGCTGCCAAAGTTGTTGACTTCGGCAAAGGCTCAACTTATTCCCTTCGATGAGATATTGGTTTACAACGATTGTAGTACCGACCATACTTCAGAAGTCGCTAAAAAATATGGAGCAATTGTAGTAGAGGGCGATGTGAATCGTGGATGTAGTTGTGGGAAAAACCGTTTGGCTGAAGTTGCAAAATCTGAATGGCTACACTTTCATGATGCAGATGATGACTTGCTGCCCAATTTTACAACAGTTGCACATCGGTGGATTGATAAAGCTGATGTACCAGATATTATCCTTATGCACTTTCATTATGTTGTCCATGAAAGTAATCAGTTTATATCCGAACCAAAGTATGATATAGCAGCTATGAAAACTGACCCTATTAAATTTAGTATTACAAATAAGCTTGTAAATTTTGCTTTAGTAAGAAAAAAATCCTTTTTGGAAATCGGAGGTTTCAATACAGATCCAAGTGTTTTATACAATGAAGACAGGGCCTTTTATTCTCGAGCTACTATCAAAGGTCTTAGCCTAGGCTACGATCCTGAATTGACTTGTATTAACTATTGGCATGAAAGCAGCATGTCAGGTGGTAATCGTGCAAAATGTGCTAAAGCATCACTTAATGTTTGGAAGTATGTAATTGAAAATACATCTGGAAAATACAATAAGGAAATTGCTGAGCAGTTGTTAGCAAATGCCACATTTGCAGCTTCTGCGGATGATTGGGAAACAACAAAGGGTTCAGTATTGGAAGCACGGAAAATTTACCAACAGGCCAATCCGGGAGGTTCTGATCTGTTTAAAATACTATATGCTTTTGCATCATACAAAGCTTTTGAATGGAGAGCAAAGTTGCTAGCTATTTTTTCTTTGAAAAAATAGTTACTCACCAATCTGAATATTAATTTTGTTCAACTTTTAAATACACATTGCTTCCACTAGTTTCAATAATTGTTTCATGTTACAATGGTGAAAAGTATATAGCAGATACGCTAAATAGCCTGCTATCGCAAACCTATACTAATCTTGAAATTATTGTAGTTGATGATGGGTCAAAGGATAATTCAGAAAGTGTTATTAAATCCTTCGCAGATAAAAGAATATGCTATTACAAACAGGAAAATGGAGGACAATGTAATGCATTAAATGCCGGGTTTAAAAAGGCCAGCGGCAAATACATAAAGTTTTATGATGCCGATGATATACTTCATAAAAATGTAATAGCAGGGCAAGTGGCAGCCTTGCAAGATGAAAACGACAATGTTGTTTCCTTCATTGAATGGCGCCGTTTTTATAACAATATTTTGCCTGTCGAAATTGACTTATCTGATCCTCATACTATTCATAAAGATTGTTCACCACTTGAATTCATTATGTGGAAAGAAAATCCCCCAATGGTGCAGTGTGGGCTGTGGTTGTTGCCTACAACTTTATTGCATAGAACAGGACTATGGGATGAAAGGCTTTCATTGATTAACGATACTGAATTTTTTACCCGAATTTTTACCCATGCAAAACGGCTAAAGTTTGCAGATACAGGTTATACATTTTATAGAAGTAGTAGTTCTGAAATGACGCTTAGTAGCGACCTTTCAAAAAAAGGAATTAAATCAGCCATTTTGTCAATAGATCTTTCAGCAAAATGGATGCTGCAAATAGAAAATAGCGAAGCAATAAGGAAGCGTGTGTCTCAAGGATATATGATGATTCTAGAATGGGCTTACCCCAAACATACTATTTATGTCAAGCTAATTGAAAGACGCTTAAAACAATTTCCAAAGTCCTTTACAGAGTCTACTAGGTCAGGTAAAATCTACAACGTTGTTTCCAGATTACTTGGGTGGAAAGCAGCAAGAAGGCTGTCAAGAATTTATCAGAAGAAAAAACCTTGGTGATTATTTTTTCTAACTCATTTGCAATAGAACTTTTAATTTACTTTTTTGAAAATACTACTTACTTGTGATCCAGAAATACCTGTTCCGCCAGGATTATATGGAGGTATTGAACGCATTGTTGATGGCTTGATTGAGGAGTATTGTAAACTTGGATACGATGTTACATTGTGTGCCAATCCTAAATCTAAGGTTCCTTGTAAATTAATTGGTTGGAAGGGAAGCAGAAGTCAAAAGCCACTTGATATTATACAGAATAGCTGGCAATTGACACGATTGGTTTTTTCCCAAAAGTTTGATGTAGTGCATAGTTTTAGCCGACTTGCATATATGACAGCAATCATGCCGTCAAGTATTCCGAAGATAATGAGCTATCAAAGAGAGCCATCGGTTAAACAGATAAAAAAAGCTGTTGCACTCTCTAAGAAAGGGTCTATCGCTTTTACAGGGTGCAGCCACTACATATCAGATAAGATACAGCCTTTTGCAGAGGCTCATGCAGTTTACAATTTTGTACCTGTTGATAAATATGATTTGCAAACCAAAATAGAAAAGGATGCACCGCTTGTTTTTTTGGGTAGGATAGAAGAAATAAAAGGAACCCATATTGCAGTAGAAGTGGCAATAAAAACCGGTAAGCGTTTAATAATTGCGGGGAATATCCCGGCAGATAAGCAATCTTATTTTGATAAAAAAGTGAAGCCTTTCCTTAATGATAGAATTTCTTATGTAGGGAAAGTGAACGATGAACAGAAAAACGAAATTTTAGGAAAAGCGCTTGCTTTTTTAATGCCTATACAATGGAATGAACCATTCGGCATTGTGATGGCTGAGGCTATGGCATGTGGTACGCCTGTGATTGGTTTTGGAACAGGTGCCGTGCCGGAAGTTATTGAAAACAATGTAACTGGTTACGTTTGCAATACTATTGAAGAAATGACTCGAAAAGTATCATTAGTCGGAAGTCTTGATAGAAAAGTGATTAGACAAAGTGTTGAAGTTCGGTTTAATAAAACAGAAATTGCAAAGCAATACCTTGCTATTTATGAAAGTAAAATTGCAATGAGAAGAATTAAAACTATTTAATTACCTGAAATGAAAGCAAACAAAGCAAGACTTCTAAAACTTACCGGATTAAGCAATGAACTCTTCGAAACAATTCGGTATGAAATGAAGCTTTTTTTTATAAGGTTCGGAAGTAAGTTTAATCCTTTTAAAATTAATAGGATTAAAAAAATTGGCTCACAAGGCAACCTTTATTTGAACATAGGTGCAGGCCCATTTGGAGAAGAAGGGTGGGTAAATATTGATGCTGATATGCTTAAGAATATATCATTTACCTATGATTGCAGAAAAAAAATACCTTTTAAATCAGCAAGCGTAGAAGTAATCAGATGTGAGCATGTGGTAGAGCATATGGACAGAGAATATGAAGCGATACCTTTTTTAAAAGAATGTCTTCGGGTTTTAAAGCCCGGAGGAGTTGTGAGAATTATTGTACCGGATATTGAGAAATTTATTGCCGCATATTATAAACACGATTGGTCAATTGTTGGCATTGATGATAAGTTTTCGGAAGAATGGGGTGAAGCTGATTTAATGACACGCACATTCAGGCAAGGGGGCGAACACAAGTTTGGATACGATTTTGTAGCGATGTCTCACCTTTTGAAAAGGGTTGGATTTTCAATTATTAATCGGGAAGAATTTGGAGTGTCTTCAAACCCGCTTTTGGTAAATGATCAGAAAAATCACAAACCTTATTCTCTTTATGTTGAAGGAATTAAAGCATAACTGAATTTGAAGAATTCTAAAATCATCATTCTTACTACAGGTCAACCTTCAACCAATCCTCGTATGGTAAAGGAGTATCAGGCCTTGAAAGAAGCTGGTTATAATGTTAAGGTATTTTATTGTTATTGGCAACATTGGGCTGTTGAAGCAGATAATAAATTGTTTTCGGAAGGTGATCTTCATCAGCCTGATTTTACAATGATCGGTGGAAGTCCTTTTACGGATAAATTCAACTACAACTTTTCGAGAGTTTTTCACAAGTTAAATAAATTTATTTACGCAAAAACAGGCTGGAAAACCATCTCTTCTGCTTCTAGAGTAACGTCTTATCTCACAACTGCAGCACTTAAAACACCTGCGGATTTGTACATAGCACACAACATTGGTGCATTGCCAGCCGCAATAGCAGGCGCTAATAAGTGGAATGCTAAAGCAGGGTTTGATGCTGAAGATTTTCATAGGGGTGATTTTAAAAAATGGGAAAGTCGTCTGCAGCATCATGTCATTAAAATTGAAGACAGGTTTATTCCTTTATGCAATTACCTTACTGCGGGTTCGCCACTTATAAGTGCAGCATATGAAAAATTGTATAAGGGGAAATGTTTTTTGCCAATAAACAATGTCTTCAGCATGCAGTTTCTTCAAAAGAAAAATCCTACCAATACAAATGTACTTAGCTTGTTCTGGTTTTCACAAACGGTTGGACCATATAGAGGAATAGAAGCAGTAGTGCATGCCATGAATTTATTGCCATCTTCTATGAATGTTGAATTATATTTACTTGGTCAGCTTTCGGCTGGGTTTGACAAGTCATTATTAGATATATCGCTCTCAAAAAAAATTCAATTTTTGCCACCTTCATCGCCCAATGAAGTCTTTGCAATTTCTGCGCGATACGATATCGGTTTGTCCATTGAAATTCCCTATTGTGATAATAAGGATTTTTGTTTAGCAAATAAAATGTTTACTTACATGCTTGCGGGAAATTGTATTGTTTTTTCCGATACGAGTGCTCAAGTTAAATTTTTGAAAGAAAATCCGGGTTCTGGGTTTATTTACAAATCTGAAAATCAACAACAACTTGCAGCTTTAATTACTCGATTATATGAAAACCGAGCAGAACTCTTAAATGCTAGAAATAATGTACGGCAGCTAGCAAGCCTTGAGTTTAATTGGGAAAAGGAAGGAGAGAAAGTGAAGCATTTGGTGAAGGATGTTTTGAGTAAATCGCTAACTAATTAATTTTAATAAACTGAGTATTAAAAAGCTACTGATTATTTATCCTCATTGGTATCCTTCCAATAACGTTGGAGTATTAAGAGTGAGGCTAATCGCTAATTTTCTTAAGGAGTTTAATTGGCAGCCAATAGTTTTGGCTGTTAATCCTATTTATTATGAAGAAGAAACTTCGGCAGATTTAATAAAGTTAGTAAATGAAAATGTGAGAGTTGAATTTGTAGATGCTAAGAAAGTGGGCCGTTTCCGATTATATGGAGACATTTCTCTTCGCGCATTTAGCCAGTTAAAGCTTAAAGCTATAGAAATAATCAAAAGTGAAAAGATTGATTGTATGTGGGTGCCAATTCCACCATTTTACACTGCGCTGATAGGCAGAAAAGTACATGATGCAACGTCTGTTCCTTATGTAGTTGACTATATTGATCCTTGGGTGCACGAATTCCCTGGCAGCCATTCCTTTTTCAGTAGGGCAAAAATGGCAACTTTAATTGCTAATCTTCTTGAACCCATTGCAGTAAAAAAAGTTGCCGGTTTTACAGGTGTTTCATCTTCCTATTATGAGGATGTTTTTAAAAGAAATCCGCATTTAAAAGGCATTCCACACAAAGGGATGCCCTATGGTTTTGACCCTTCAGATTATAATGCTAAGCCCCAAAATGATAAGTTGTTATGGAGCGATGATGGGGATGTAATACCTTATATTTATGCAGGAGCCTTCTTGCCTAAAGCCCATTATTTTATTGATGAAATGTTTAAAGTAATTGCTGCAATTCGCACTGCGGGAAAACTTGACAACAAGGTGAGGTTTTATTTTGTAGGCACAAATTACGGAAGGCTTAATAGCGTGATGCATTATGCTACGTTACATGGGATATCAGATATTATTACAGAAAAAAACGAACGCATTCCTTACCTGGAAGTGCTCAACAACTTGACTAATGCTTTTGGGGTATTGGCAATTGGAAGTACTGAAATGCACTATACAGCTAGTAAAATTTTTCAAGCTTTGCTCTCTCGAAAACCTGTGTTTGCGTTGTTTCATCATTTAAGTTCAGTGATAAGCATTTTACAGGAAACTAAAAGCAATGAGTATTTAGTCACTTTTGAAGAAAATGAACCACAGGAAGCATTTGAAAAGAAGCTTTACTATGGGCTAAATTATTTTTTGAATAATAGTACCAATTGGAATCCTGATCTAGAAAAATTGAATAAATACGCTGCAAAAAGCTCCGCTTCAATGGTCGCAGATGTATTAAATGAAGTAATAGGCACTTACTAGTTTCATGGCTGAGTGAATTTTGTTCCTTTCCTGATTAAATTGGTTTAGGTTAAAGGATTTTTTTAAAACTCCATTTAAATTTACCCATCATCTATTGGTGATTTTACTTGCATAAACTTATTTAGCTAATGGAAAAAAACTATGTTCAATATGGTTGTGGCTTATCAGCTCCTGATCAATGGAAGAACTATGACGTCTCTCCTACACTTAGAATTCAGAAGATACCTGTAATTGGAAGTTTGCTTAGGAAACAAATTAATGTTGTTTTCCCTGCAAATGTACTGTATGGCAATATTGTTAAAGGTTTGCCTGTTGTAGATAATTCTTGTGATGGTCTTTATTGTTCACATACGTTGGAACACCTGTCCTTAAATGATTTTAGACTTTCTTTAAAGAACTCATACAAGATTTTAAAGAAAGGGGGCATTTTTAGATGTGTTTTACCAGACATAGAATTTTTAGCAAGGTCTTATATTACCGAACTCGACAACGGAAATCGTTCAGCAAGCATAAGGTTCATGGAGTATTCATTGCTTGGAATAAAGGAAAGGCCTGAAGGGTTTAAGGGATTAGTAAGTTCTTTTTTCGGCAATTCTCACCACTTATGGATGTGGGATAGCAAATCTTTATCAATTGAACTTGCGGGTGTAGGTTTTGTAGCCATTCGTGATTGCAAGTTTAATGATAGCGAAGATGATATGTTCAAATTTGTAGAAAGCGAAGATAGGTTTCTAAATGCAGTTGCCATTGAATGCAGAAAATAAAATAAATTTACTCTATATAATTGACCAAAATCGCTATCATAACTACGCATCCAATTCAATATTATGCACCGCTATTCAAACTTCTGTCTGAGCGTGGCAATGTACAAGTAAAAGTATTTTACACTTGGGGCGAAGAAGCAAGAGAGAAGGTGTTTGATCCAGGATTTGGAAAGCAAAGGGCATGGGATATTCCCTTATTAGATGGTTATGATTTTGAATTTGTGCCCAATGTTTCTACAAATCCTGGTTCTTCAAATTATAAAGGAATTGTAAATCCCGATTTGATAGAACGAATCAATAAGTATGAAGCAAATACTTTGTTGGTTTTCGGCTGGGCATTCAACAGTCACTTAAAAATACTTCGACATTTTAAAGGAAAAATTCCCATTTTGTTTCGGGGCGATTCTACTTTGTTAGATGAACCTAGTGGGTTTTCTATTAAGAAAGCCTTGAGGCGTATTTTTTTAACTTGGGTATATCGGCATATTGACATGGCCTTATACGTAGGAACTAATAATAAAGCATATTTTGAAGCGCATGGTGTTAAGAATGAAAGATTGGTTTACGCTCCTCATGCCATCGACAATGATCGTTTTTATGATGTAAATGGTAGCTATGCGAAACAAGCTAAGGAATGGAGGTATAAACTAAATATTCCTGATGGAAAAGCTTCATTACTTTTTGCGGGTAAATTAGAACAGAAGAAAAATCCGTTGTTCATTATTGAGACTGCTCAGCATTTTCCACAAATACACTTTATCATCATCGGTAATGGTGTATTAGAAAATGAAATAAAACAGAAAGTAAAAAATATTTCCAACATTACATTACTACCGTTTCAAAACCAATCAATGATGCCTGTTGCTTACAGGTTGGCTGACATATTTGTATTGCCTTCTAGTGGTCCCGGTGAAACGTGGGGTTTGGCTATCAATGAAGCAATGGCATGTGGAAGAGTCGTGGTGGCTAGTAACAAATGTGGTGGAGCAATGGATTTGATTGTAGAAGGAAGAAATGGCTTTGTAATTGATCCAACTATAGAATCTTTCGAAAACACTTTGAAACGAATAATAAATTTACCGACAATTCTGGAAAAAGGATCAGCATTTTCCTTTCATCAAATTCAATCTTTTACTTTTACAAAAATTGCAGAACGTATTGAAAGTGCAGTCTTCCATTCTTGACTATTAATCTATAAATTTTGAACTTGAGAATACACGCAATTTGTATAGCACTTAATGAAGAGGACTTCATAATTGAATTGCTAAAAAGTATGTACCCTTTTTGTTCAGGGATAAGCATTATTACTCAATATGATCGGGATTATTTTTCAAAAAGTGTAATCCCTGATAATACAGTAAAATATGCATTGGATTTCCCTGACCCGGAAGGCAAGGTTCATGTAATAACAAGAAGGTACAATGATGAAACAGCTTCCCGCAACCATGAGATGATGTCTATTCTGTCTGATGGTTCAAAAGGAATAAAACCTCATGGAGTACCGCTAAAAGATGTTAAGCGTTTTTTTGAACCCCCTGATTACTTTTTAATTGTTGATGCAGATGAAATTTATGACATGAATACCTTGCCTGCTATTATTGAATATCTAGGAAAGAAAAAGCCTAAGGCAATGCGGGTAAGTGCTTATGAATATGGGTTTAATTGGAACCTCCGGGTTCCTCCTGAAACCTGGATACATCATCAATTTGGATTTGTGAAAGCCGGCGTTTTGTTTGAAGAGAGAAGGGTGATAACCTGGAATGAGCATAGGATAAAAAAGTTGTTAACGATGTTACGTATGAATCCTAAATTATCAAACAATTTTTTAGGTTATATTGATTGCCCTTTGGAAGTAGGCATGTTTCATCATGGTGCTTATGTTAGAAGAGATAAACAGAAAATAGTAGAGAAGATGAGCAAACATTCTCATCCAGAAAATCATGATCCTGCATATTTGGAGAAAATTTTGAGACAGAAGTATGATTATATTCCAACTTCAGAATTACCACAAAACATTAGGGAAGGAAACTGGCCTTCAGAATTTTGGGATAAATCGCATTAGATGAACATCGCACCATTGGCTTTGGTACTGTCTATTTTATGGCTATTCTCTCCGGATAAGCAATTGTTTGGAATAGCATCCGCATTGCTTGTTTTCTTGGCCAAGATATCATGGCGCCACGATGAACCGAAAATAATTTTTTTTGGTGTTTGTTTTTTTTGGATGACTGTTTGTACGTTAATGATTTATGGAATTTTTTTTAATCGTACAATGATAGAGTTAACACAAACACCAACAACTTTTATTTATACAACTTATCTGGCCCTTTTTGCTACACTAGTATATAGCTTAGGAATTTATTTTGTGATTAGAAAAGTGAAAATTCATGAAGAATATCAACTTGTAAATGAGCTTTCAAAATTCGATGGGAAGCGGTTATTATTATTATATTCTGTGTACTCATTTGTTGCTTCCATATTTGGAGGAATTGTTTTGAATTTGGGTGGCCTAAGTCAAGCAGGGGTTGCTTTGATTTGGGTAAAATGGGCCTTCCTAACATTGCTAATTATTCACACTTTATTGTTTCCTTCCAATCAAAAATGGGTGTACCTAATACTCCTGATTGAAGTGGTTTTAAGTTTATCAGGGTTTTGGTCCTCATTTAAGGATTATTTGTTTATGGCGGTGGCTTCTTTTCTTACATTCTCATCAAGGATAAACGTAAAGAGAATGATACAAGTAAGCATATTTGGAGTAGTCGCATTTTTTATGATGGTTATTTGGACTGTTGTAAAAGGAGAGTACAGAACCTTTTTGACAGGGGGTGTAAAGTCGCAAATAATAGCGCAAGAAAGTAAGATAGGTAGTTTGCAGAAACTTGGGCAATTGGTTGGTGAAAACTTCAATTCCGAGAATTTTGGTGAGAATTTTAATAAAGGTGTTGAAGCGTTGGCCAATCGTGTATCATATACAGAATATTTTGCAATGAGTGTTTCTCAAGTACCAGATGTATTGCCGTTTGAAGACGGGGCGTTATTAATGGGAGGCCTAGAGCACGTATTAAAACCACGACTTTTTTTTCCAAGCAAAGTATCGATCGATGACTCGTATTTAACCAGCAAATATACCGGAAGGCAATTTTCAGGTGCAGATCAAGGCGTAAGCTTTAGCCTTGGATTAGTTGCAGAAAGGTATATTGATTATGGACCATTTTTTATGTTTATTCCTATTTTCTTTTTTGGTTTGTTAATTGGGTATATTTACAAATACATTATTAGTCATTCTCTTAATCGAATATGGGGATTGTCGTTTGTTGCTCCTTTGTTTTTTCTAATTCCTTGTTTGGGAGTTGCTACAACTAAATTTTTAGGATGGACACTAACTTATTTTATTACCTGGTTTCTTTTTAATAAATACCTTGTAAAAAAAGTAAATAATTTTTTGCTAAAAAAAGAAAGTTAGAGGTTGTTGAAAAAATGGATTTAATAAAAGAGCGATCAGTAATTCTAATTGTAAATGAATACTTTTTTCCTGCTTACAGGGCTGGAGGACCTATTCAATCATTAACGAATTTAATTATTGCATTAGAGCATGAAATTGATTTTTCGGTATTTGCAAGTGCATATGATTTATCGATGACCGAACCAATGTCTGCAATCAAAATTAATAGTTGGAATGAAGTGAATTTAGTAGGTACACAAAAGGAGTTAAATGTTTTTTATGCAACAAGAAATTTCCCAAAAGGCGAAATAAAAAATATTATTAATGCTGTAAACCCCACTTTTGTATATCTCAATGGAATTTTTTCCTTTCAGTTTTTTATTTGGATTTTGATGTTGAGGAAGTCATTCAATTTCGGAGTAATCATTTGCCCAAGAGGTATGCTACAAAAGGGGGCATTGGCCGGAAAGTCTTTTAAAAAAAGCATTTATTTAAAAATATTAAAATTGTCCGGGCTTCTAAATAAAGCAAATTGGCATGCTACCAACCTCGAAGAGAAAGAAGATATAAAAAAGTATTTTCCAAAAAATAAAGGTATATTTATTGCTAAAAATATCCCTAAAATTCCATACCAAAATATTTCTATTCCAAAGAAAATACAAGGAGAGTTAAGGCTTGTTTATTTGTCACTAATTACTGAGAAGAAAAACCTGCTATTCACTTTAGAGTTATTAATAGATTTAGATCGAAACATATCATTAGATATCTATGGACCTGTGAAAGATAATGCGTATTGGAAATCATGTATTCAATTGATAAACCAAATGCCTGACAGGGTAAAGTATAGAGGGGATTTATTTCCTGATATGGTTCAGGAAACATTATCAAAGTATCATGCTTTCATACTTTTGACTAAAGGTGAAAATTTCGGACATGCTATTTACGAATCCCTTAGTGTAGGTAGGCCGATAATCACGAGTTTTTATACTCCATGGATGGGACTGAAAGAGGGTAAAAGCGGAATAAACGTAGATATTGGAAATAGTGAAAAATCGAAATGTGGAATTGTTATGTTTATGCAAATGGATCAAGTTGAATATGAAGTATATTGTAAAGCAGCGCATACCTTAGCTGTTTCATACTATAGCATTATCAAGCCGACCGATTCTTATGATTTTCTAAGAACCATTAATTAGTGTGGGCGAAATATTTCATGTATTTTAGGAAATATTTTTGCTTAATAATGTTATATTTATTTTGATAAATTTTTATTTCAGTCACTTTATAAATAATGAACCTAATAATTTGAAGAGTAAATCACCATATATATTTGTAGTTAGGTTTATTGGGTACTTTGTTATCTTTTATTTCTTCTTTCCAGCATATCGAGGTATTGTCGGCCAAGGGGGCTTGGTATATTCTTCATTTTTTGAAAATCATTTTAATATTATTACTGGCGTTACACGAATATTAACTAACTCGGCGAACGCAATTTTAGAAATATTACAATATTCAACCCTACAGAAAAATTATCATTCTTTGAAAATCGTTAACTCTCCAGGGATAAGTGTTAACCCATCTTGTCTTGGCTGGGGAGTAATGAGTTTTTGGGCCGCATTTACCTTAGCTAATATTGGCTCAATAGTTTTTAAACTAAAATGGTTATTATTTGGAATAATATCTATAATGACATTGAACATCACTAGAATTATTTTGATCGTATTAGCGAATCATCACAAATGGAGTTTTATTAGTTCTTTGGACCATCACCTTACATTTAATATTTTTTCATATCTATTTATTTTTCTACTTACTGGTTTTTTTATTAAAAACCTTGGTAAATATGAAATGTTAGAGGTAAATGAAAAGGCAAAGAAGTATGAAATTAGCGGCGTATAACAATAGCTGGTATAGGCCAGGATCTGCTATAAAAATAGCTTTATGGAGTATTGTAAATGCAGTATTTTTCAATCATAGCCTGGCGTTCTTTAGTAGCTTCAAATGTTTTTTATTAAGAATGTTCGGAGCCAAAGTTGGAAAAAGAGTTGTAATAAAGCCTTCGGTCCACATTAAGTATCCCTGGTTTTTGAACATTGCTGATGATGTGTGGATTGGTGAAAAAGTTTGGATAGACAACCTTGCAAAAGTAATAATTGATAATAATGTTTGCATTTCTCAAGGTGTATTATTGTTAACAGGGAATCATGATTATAAAAAAATTACTTTCGATTTAATTGTTGGAACTATACATTTAGAAGAAGGTGTTTGGTTAGGGGCACAATCAGTTGTATGTCCTGGAATGATCTGCAAGGCTTATTCCATTTTAACTGTAGGGTCCGTTGCAACTAAAAGTTTGGAGTCTTATGGAATTTATAGTGGCATTCCTGCAGAGAAAATTAGAAGTCGTGAAATTTTGCCATAATAATTGTATTTCTTTGTTTATCCTTGTAATGAAATGAAAGTCTCAATAATTACTGTAACATACAATAGTGAAGCAACGATAAAAGATACAATTTTATCTGTTAATGCTCAGACTTATTCAAATATTGAGCATATAATAATTGATGGTGGATCAACTGACAATACCTATAAAATTATTAAAGAGAATAATCACGCTGGCCCTTTTTTATCAGAACCTGACAACGGAATTTATGATGCAATGAATAAAGGTGTTAAAATGGCTACCGGAGATGTTATTGGTATTTTAAATTCTGATGATTTTTATCCAAATAGTCAAGTTATTGAGAAAGTGGTCAAAACAATTAGTTCAGGAGATTGTGATGGTGTATATGGTGATTTGATGTATGTTGATGCTCATCATGCAAAGAAAATATTAAGGAAATGGATAGCTGGAGGTTATAATAAAAAATTATTTTACAAAGGATGGATGCCGCCTCACCCGACGTTTTTTGTGAAACGGGAGGTTTATGAAAACTATGGTTATTTCAATGTAAATTTTAAAAATTCATCAGACTACGAACTTTTACTCAGATTCATGTTTTTAAATAATATAAAAGTAAACTATATCCCTAGTGTTCTAGTACATATGCGTGCAGGAGGGCATAGTAACCGTTCTTTGAAAAATAGGATTGCTGCGCACAAAGAAGATTATATGGCTTGGAAATCGAATGGTCTTTCTCCAAAATGGTACACTTTAGCTATGAAGCCGCTTAGAAAAATCAGACAGTATATTGTCCCTAAGTAATAGCTTATGCTTATTTTCTATTTCCCCCATTACCTGCTCTTCGGTTAAGAATAATTATTATTAAAGATTATTATTCGCTTTTTCTTGTTTATCTAGATCCATCTATTTCTTGTCTTCCCATTTATGAAGTTCATTTGTTTGGCTATAAATTATTATTGTTCTTTGTCTCTGAATTACCGGATTATTTGGTTGGTAATTAATTTTTAAGATTTATGAAAGTATCTGTAATTGGCGCTGGAACGTTTGGCACGGCAATGGCTAATGCAATTAATAAAGAGCATGAAATATTGCTATTTGCAAGAAATTCTGAGATAATTTCTGACATTAATAATAAAAGGAAGAACCTAAAGTATTTTCCTACAAAGGTGTTAAGTAAGCAAATTGTTGCGACAAATGATATTGATCAAATAAATGATTCTGATTTACTTTTCCTATGTATTCCGTCTTACACGGTGGTCGAATTTGTGTCTACTTTAAATCTGGCTTCCAAAACAATAATTGTGAATGGTGCAAAAGGATTTGGAAAAGGAAGCAAATTGATTCCTGAGAGTTTGAATGAAATCGTTCCAAATGAAGTGGCTTCTATTAAAGGACCAAGCTTTGCTAATGAAATGATATTTGATATACCAACTTCATTTACGATAGCTAGTACTAATGTAGAGCATTTCAAGATTATTCCATCCGCATTTAGAAAAGA
This sequence comes from Segetibacter sp., assembly GCA_031383285.1. GTDB lineage: Bacteria > Bacteroidota > Bacteroidia > Chitinophagales > Chitinophagaceae > Segetibacter. The sequence continues at coordinate 28,230 of JANMZN010000514.1, read as the reverse complement.
ATTGATTATTGTAGATTTTACTACAGATATAGCTTGTGCTGAATTCCTAAGTATTATAAAAAATATTTATGCTATTGTGGTTGGTATAGTAGATGCTAGCTTCAACTCCTCAAATGTGCGGTTTTTGATATTTACAAAAGCACTTCATGAAATGAAGCGTTTATTGAATTTGTTCCATCTAAGTGAAGAGGCTATATTTTGTTATGCCGGAATAGGAGATTTTGGGTTGACTGCTTTGAACGACTTGAGTAGGAATAGAACCTTGGGCTTGTTGATTGGAAAAGGATTTTTTAATAAGGATGTAAATAATATGATTGTTTTAGAAGGAGTTAGGTCAATAGATAATGTAATTCACAAAGTTCCAATTGAAGCACAATCGGAATTGCCATTATTGCTAAGCCTTGATTGTTTATTTAAAGGTGAGTTAACAGTAAAATCATTTATTAATAAAGTAATATACCAATAGACAGCTTGAGGAATTAAAGTGTTAAATTTAACGATTAAAACACATTAAAATTTTTGGTGAACTCAAATTATAGAAAATTAATATTATAAACATTATTATTCACTTTACTATTATTAATTTTTGACTTAAAACATTTTATCATTTTCATTAAATACTATTATTTAATGATGTTTGAGTGACTTTGAGAACCCGTATTTTGCCAAATCGCTTTTTCAAATTACTTTCGCCGCTATGAAAAAGGTGTCTTCTAAGTTTTTTTTTATGAACTTTTCTAAAATCATCAACTCTATAGTTATTGTTTTTTTCTTTTCTGCGTGTAATAGTTCTAGAAATGTAGTCTATTTTAATAATATCGCGGATACAACTTTCAAAACATTAATGGAGGTTCAGCCTGTAATTCAGAAAAACGATCTTTTGAGTATTTCTGTTAGTAGTCTAAATCCAGAAGCTACCCTATTATTCAATTCCCCCAATATTCCAACTGTAACATCTACCACAGCTAATGGTACCTCTGCTCAAATGACAGGTTATTTGGTAAATGCAGATGAAACAATTCAATTTCCTGTTTTAGGTACAATAAAAGTTGGAGGACTTACAAAAAAACAACTCTCTGATTCTTTAACAAAAAAATTGGTCAATAAAAAACTATTGGTAGATCCAATTGTGAATGTTAGGTTCTTGAACTTTAGAGTAACCGTATTGGGTGAAGTTGCTAAACCCACCGTAGTATCGGTAGCCAATGAGAGAATTTCTATTCTTGAGGCAATTGGCTTAGCTGGAGACCTTACTATTTATGCCAAGAGAGATAATATATTATTGATTAGAGAAGAGAATAATGAAAGAATTGTAAAGCGAGTCAATCTTAATAATTCAGATATTTTTAACTCCCCTTATTATTATCTCAAAACAAATGACATTGTGTATGCAGAACCAAATAAGGCTAAAATTTCTTCTTCAAGTACAATAAGGCAGGTTCTACCTATTGTATTAAGTAGTTTATCATTAGTTGCGATCGTATTAACGAGAGTATTTTAAAATAACAAATTTATTAGTATGGAAAAATTGTTATCTGTAGCAATAATAGCAGCATGGAAAGCTGGAAAAGAAATCATTGAAGTTTATGATACAGAATTTTCTTTTGAGTCCAAGGAAGATAAATCTCCTTTGACCAAAGCTGATCTCAAATCACATGCAGCAATTAAAGATGCCTTAGAGACTACAGATTTCCCTATATTAAGCGAAGAAGGCAAAACAATAGACTACAATGACCGAAAGGGATGGAAGACTTTTTGGCTTGTTGACCCTTTAGATGGAACTAAAGAGTTTATAAAAAGGAATGGTGAGTTTACGGTGAACATTGCTCTAGTCCATGATGGAGTTCCTGTTATGGGAGTAATATATGTGCCGGTTACTAAAAAAATGTATTTCGGATCAATTGATGGCGGAAGTTTTGTTTTTGATGCAGATGAAAAGCTAGATGTAAATTTAGAAGAACATTTGAAAAACGCCGAAAAACTACCAATTCAAGATAGCGGTAGAACCTGTTACTCAATAGTTTCTAGCAGAACGCATACTTCACCAGAAACAGAGGCTTTTATAAAACAAAAAAGTGAATTGCATGGGGAAATCGATTTGGTTAATGCAGGAAGTTCCCTTAAGCTGTGTTTAGTTGCAGAAGGTAAGGCAAATGTTTATCCTCGTTTAGCACCCACAATGGAATGGGATACTGCAGCCGGTCATGCAATTGTTGTTTCTGCAGGTGGCAGAGTTTATAACTTTGAAACCAATAATGACTTGATCTATAATAAGGAAAATTTGTTAAATCCATTTTTTGTTGCTGAAATTATTTAACGCAATTAGATTTTGTAAATGAATGAGAAGCTACACATAATTAAACACGAGTACAATATAAATCACGAAGCTCGTCAAGCACAAATGGGGCACAAGTGTGCATGCCTTTGGTTTACAGGTTTATCCGGATCAGGAAAAAGCACCATTGCCAATAAGGTTGAGGAATCGCTTTTTGCATTGGGGTATAAAACATACACACTTGATGGTGATAATGTTAGAAAAGGATTGAACAAAGATTTGAGTTTCTCTGAGTCTGACAGAGTTGAAAATATAAGGAGAATTGGCGAAGTTGCTAATTTAATGTGTGATGCAGGATTGGTTGTTCTTGCTGCATTTGTATCGCCTTTTGAAGCAGATAGAAAAATGGTACGTGATGCAATTGGAGAAAACTTCATGGAAATATTTGTAGACACACCTATTGAAGTTTGTGAACAACGCGATGTTAAGGGGCTCTATCGAAAAGCTCGCAATGGTGAAATTAGCAATTTTACAGGAATATCTTCCCCGTTTGAATCTCCGGTAAATCCAGAAATTCACATAAAAACAGTTGAGTCTTCTGTAGATCGTGCGGTAGAAATTATTCTTGAAAATATATTACCTAAACTAAAATTGTAATAACGCAATATGCATAAATATAATCTAAATCATCTTCAGGAACTTGAGTCGGAAGCAATATTTGTAATAAGAGAAGTAGTAGCTCAGTTTGATAAGCCTGCTATTCTTTTCTCAGGCGGAAAAGATTCAATTGTTGTAACTCACCTTGCAAGGAAAGCATTCTATCCGGCAAAAATTCCTATGCCATTAATTCATATAGACACGGGTCATAATTTTCCTGAAACAATGGTTTTTCGTGACAATCTAGTTAATGAATTGGGTGTTCAATTATTAGTTGGTTCTGTAGAAGAGTCTATTACCAAAGGAAGAGTTGCTGAAGAAACTGGAATGAATGCGAGCAGAAATGCGTTGCAAACTGTTACATTACTTGATGCTATAGAAGAATATAAAATTGACGCAGCCTTAGGTGGAGCTCGACGAGATGAAGAAAAGGCTAGAGCAAAGGAGAGGTTTTTTTCACACAGGGACGATTTCGGTCAGTGGGATCCTAAAAATCAGCGACCTGAACTTTGGAATATTTTTAATGGTCGAAAGAATATGGGTGAACATTTCAGGGTTTTTCCAATAAGTAATTGGACTGAAATGGATGTGTGGAACTACATTCTTCATGAGAATTTGCCAATTCCTAGCCTATATTTCGCACACGAAAGGGAAGTTGTTTATAGAGATAATACATGGTTGCCGGTTTCAGAATTTATGAGGTTGCGCGATGGAGAAACCATTGAGAAAAAAATTATGCGCTTCCGCACACTTGGTGATATTACCATCACGGGAGGAATAGAGTCAGATGCTGATACCTTGGAAAAAATTGTTCAGGAAGTTGCAGCTACACGTAGTACAGAACGAGGCAACAGATCCGATGATAAACGTTCCGAAACTTCTATGGAAGATCGCAAACGTCAAGGTTATTTTTAATTTTTAAAAACACATTTACTTATATGGATTTATTAAGATTTACAACAGCTGGAAGTGTTGATGATGGAAAAAGCACATTGATTGGTCGTTTACTTTATGATTCCAAATCAATTTTTGAAGACCAAATTGCTGCAGTAAAACAATCAAGCGAAAGAAAAGGATTAGAGCATATAGATTTATCTCTCCTGACTGATGGATTAAAGGCAGAACGCGAACAAGGAATTACTATTGATGTAGCATATAGATACTTTGCTACGCCGAAGCGTAAGTTTATTATTGCAGATACTCCAGGTCACATACAATATACCAGAAACATGGTTACCGGAGCTTCTACAGCAAATCTTGCATTGATTTTAGTGGACGCACGGCATGGTATAGTTGAACAAACTTGTCGCCATTCCTATATTGCCTCCTTGCTTCAAATTCCTCACTTGATTGTATGTATAAACAAGATGGACTTGGTTGGATATGATGAGGCCGTTTATAATAAAATTGTTGAAGATTTTACCGATTTTGCTAGCAAGCTTGATGTAAGTGATATCCGTTATATACCAATTAGTGCGCTAAATGGTGATAATGTTGTAAATAGATCAGAAAATACTTCTTGGTACCAAGGGGCAGCATTATTGCATACCTTAGAGACTATACATATTGGTAGCGACTATAACCATATAGATGCAAGATTTCCTGTTCAAACCATTATCAGACCACATTCATCTGAGTACCATGATTATCGTGGATATGCAGGTCGTGTTGCTGGAGGCATTTTAAGACCAGCAGATAAAGTAACTATTTTGCCTTCTGGTTTAACCTCAACGATCAAATCTATCGATACTTTTTCAGGACCTCTAGAAGAAGCATTTCCCCCAATGGCTGTTTCAATCACATTGGAAGATGATATTGATTTAAGCAGGGGGGATATGATTGTAAAGGCAAATAATCAATGTGAAGTAGGTCAGGATTTAGATGTCATGATGTGTTGGCTAGGTTCTACAGGTCCAAGACCCGGAGCTAAGTATTATTTGAGACATACCACCAAAGAAGTTAGAGCTATCATTAAAGAAGTAGTGTACAAAATGGATATCAATAGTCTACACAGAATAGAAGACGATAAAGAAATAAAGATGAATGATATAGCAAGGGTTAAAATTAGAACAACGCAGCCCTTAACTTTTGATGCATATCGTAAAAATCGAATCACTGGTTCAATAATTTTAGTAGACGAAACTACCAACGCTACAGTAGCTGCTGGTATGATCAATTGATATTTATGAAAGCTTACAAAATAATTAGAGGTCTGTCTAAGGTTGGAGTTTACTCGATATTCATATTATTTGCATTGAATTTTAATGCATGTATGACAACAAAAAATGTCACTTATTTTAGAGATATTCCTGATAGTATTAAGCAATTAACGATAAAGATAAGTGACTTTAAAGATCCCCAAATACAGCCCGACGATATTTTGTCTATTGTCATTCAAACTATTGATCCTCAAAGTTCGTCTACTGTAAACCAGCCTAATGCTGCCCCAATTGGTGGAACAAACACCATTAGTGGAAATGCAGCTCCAACTACTTTGGGCTATTTGATAGATAAGAATGGTATAGTATCGATACCAATTATTGGCGATGTAAAATTAGCAGGAATGAGTACTTCTCAAGCAAGAGATGCTATTCGTGAAAAAGCTGAGAAGTATTATATTTCGCCAAATGTGCAGGTAAGATTTGCTAATTTTAAAATTACAGTCATCGGTGAAGTTATGAAACCGGCAACTTATACCGTACCAAATGAAAGGGTTTCGGTACTCGATGCGATCGGGTTTGCAGGTGATCTTTCAATTTATGGTAAAAGGGAAAATATCTTGCTCATTAGAGATTCTGTTGGAGCCAAACAATTTGTACGATTAAATCTAAACTCCTCTGAACTTTTTAAATCCCCTTACTTTTACCTACGTCAAAATGATGTAATATATGTTGAACCAAACGAAGCAAAAATAGCTACTACTGATGCGGCCAGAACTAGAACTTTGGCTGTTATGGGTTCGGTTATATCGCTGTTAATTGTTATTGCAGCTAGGTTGTTAAGATAATAAAATATAATATTTCTAATGCGAAATTCGGGAAATGTAACGAGTTACAATACGGCATCAAACAGTCATTCCCATCCAAATGAGGAAAAAGATTTTGATCTAAATAAGTTGTTTAGCAGAATTATTTCAAACTGGTGGGTTTTTGCAATCAGTCTTTTGGTTTGCGGAACAGCGGGGTTCCTTGCGATGAGGTATTCTACTCCAAAATTTAGAGTAAACGCTAAGCTTTTAATAAACGATCAAGCGCAAAGTAAAACATTAGGAACTGACTTGCCTGATTTAAGTACTTTGATGGGAGTTAAAAGTGATGTTGACAATGAAGCTGAAGTATTGAAGACAAGGATAATGATGGAAAAAGTTGTAAAGAAATTACAACTAAATGTTTCTCTGTACAGAAAAGGAATAATTAGAGATGTAGAAGTTTACCAAAGAGATGCTCCAATCTTAATTGTTCAATCTACCTTAAATGACTCTTTGGCACCTACAAGAGTGCTCATAAGTAATATATCTCGAAGTGGCTTTTCTATTTCTTATGTGGAACCAAAATCACTTCAAGAAGTAGTAAGAAAAATCAATTATAATAGCAAAATTTTTATCAACCATATTGGCAATATTGAATTTGAATTCAATAAATCTTTTACTGACGAATTGGCAAGCGAATATTATCTTGATTTGAGATCAATAGATGAGCAAGTTGCTAATTATATGGCCGCAACCACAATTGGGGTTACCAGTACTAATATCTCCACTATCGACTTATCATTTATTCATCCATTACCAAAGAAAGGCGAAGATGTCTTAACGGTTTTGATAGATGAATATGTTAAACAAACCATTGTAGAAAAAAATAAAATTGCTGACAGCACAATTTCTTTTATTGAAAACCGACTAATTCTAGTTGCTCGTGAACTAAGCAACGTCGAAGGCAGCATCCAGAATTTCAAGCAGTTTAATAAGTTAGCAGATTTATCAGAACAATCTAGGGGGTTAATCGATAGAAGCGGGGACTTAATCAAGAAATTGGCTGATATCGAGACAAAAATTAGTGTCGTAAATTCATTGGAAGAAGATTTGCGAAAAGAATCGAAACAATCAATAATTTCTACATCTGTATTTCCCGAAGACCCATTATTAGCTGATTTGGGTGAAAGTTATAACTCAACATTGTTGGAGCTTGAAAAGCTAAAACTAACCTCAACCAAAGAGAATCCTTTCGTAAAAAATCTTCAACAAAAGTTGGAAGATTTGAGAAGTGCAATTTTGAAAAATTTGCTGAGTAATAAAAAATCATTGCTCATTGCTCGTACAGATTTGAAAAAGAGCACAGGCGGTATTGAGAATGAAATAAAACAAGTTCCTGCACAAGAAAGAACCTATTTGGACCTTACCCGCCAGCAGCAGATCAAACAAACACTTTATGTTTATTTATTGCAAAAGCGAGAGGAAACGGCTATATCTAAAACATCAAATATATCTAATTCATTAACCATTGATCCGCCTAAATCCGAATTTGAACCAATAAGTCCAAAGAAAGCGCTGATATATGGATTGTCTTTTATTTTGGCAATCATTTTTCCAATTGTTAGAATAATTTTAGTAGACATATTAAACAAGAGGATTTATTCAAAAGATGACATAACTAATCATACAGAGGTACCTGTTGTAGGGGAAATTAGCCATAATAACTCAAAGGATCCTTTGATAATTATGAAAGATTCGAGATCTTCTATCGCCGAGCAGTTTAGGGCGTTAAGAACAAACATTCATTTTTATTTAAGCAAAGACGATGCAAAAGTTATTTTGTTTACCTCAAGTATGCCAGGGGAAGGGAAATCTTTTTTGTCTGTCAATTTTGCAAACGTAATGGCTATTTCAGGAAAGAAAGTGGTAATAATGGAAATGGATTTAAGAAAGCCAAAAGTTTCTAGTCAATTTGGAATTGACAATAAAAATGGGTTTTCCAATTACATCATTACGAAGAATACCCAGCCCAAAGATATTATTGTAAGCTGTGGCACAAACAGTAACTTATATTTAATCCCATCTGGACCTATTCCTCCTAACCCGGCTGAGTTAATACTACATGAAAAAACAGATTTGTTGTTTCAGGAATTGAGAAAAGAGTTTGATTACATTATTATAGACAGCCCACCTTTGGGTCTAGTAACGGACGCTCAGCTACTGAGCAGGTACACAGACATGACGTTGTATGTGGTAAGGCATAAATACACCTTAAAGGCCCAACTTTCAATTCCACAAAACATCCTTAACTCCAAGAAAATGAAAAGAATTGGTATAGTGGTTAATGATATTGAAGTAAAAGGTAGAGCCAGTTACAATGGATATGGTGGTGAGTATGGATATGGATATGGATATGGATATGGTTATTACTCTGATGATAAGGAAAAAATTACTTTTAAAAACAGGGTAAAGAAAATATTTTCATAATGCATTTTCTTTTTTTCACGTATAACCAGATTATATACTTTAAGTAATGAAACTGCGATCTATTCGTGATCAGGACTTCGGAAAACTTTTTAAAAAAAGTACCATCACATTCGGTATTAAGATAACCGGAATGGTTGTGGGTTATCTTTTGACAATTATCGTAACAAAAAGTTCTGGTAGTGAAGCTTGGGGAAACTATGCGCTTGCATATTCAGTACTTCAGATTTTTTCAATTCTGGCAAAAACTGGAGTCGATACGGCGTCGATAAGATTTATATCTGAGTTTCATTCCAAAGGTGAGAATAGTAAGATGAAGGACTATTACTTCAAGGCACTTAGCATTGTATGTGTTACCAGTATTTTCTTTTCTGCTTTACTATACTTTCTTTCTCCCTTTATTGCCGCCTATATTTTTCATAAGCCCTATTTTGAAATTTTTCTAAAAATAGTAGCGCTTGGCATAATACCCCAAACTATTATTGACCTGCATGCAGAAATGTTTAAGGGGATGAAAAAACCCGGAATTTTTGCATTTTTCAGGTTTACATCTACCCATATTTCAACTATATTATTCATTGGCTTCATTTTATTATTTTCATCGCAAAATATAGATGGATATTTAGCAATGAAAGCTACAACAATTGGTTTGTGGTTCGCTTCGATTGTTGCTATGATTTTGTGGTTTGTAAACGGTAAGTTTTTTTCTTTGCCTTCTGAGCCCTCAATGAGTAGAAAACAAATATTGATTGTATCAGGACCAATGATGATCAGTATGTCTATTTTAATGATTATGGGGTTTACCGATACTCTAATGCTTGGGTCATTGTTAAAAAACACATCTAGTCTAGGTATTTACAACGTAGCCTCTAAAATTTCTACTACAATTGCTTTGGCATTAATGGCTGTCAATTCAGTATCTACACCAAGATATGCTGAATATTATTCAAATAACCAATTGGATAAAGTAAGAAAAGTTGTCAAACAATCTACAAAACTAATTTTTTGGGTATCCTTTCCTTTATGCCTTGTTTGTATTATATTTCCAATTACTATATTAAATATTTTTGGTGAAGAATTCGGGATTGGCGCTACCGCTTTGATTCTATTAACCATAGGTAGATTTATCAGTTCAATATGTGGATCTGTTGGCTATCTTTTACAAATGACTGGCCATCAAAAAATCATGCAGAACATCATTTTAATTTCTTTGATTATTTCAATTGGGCTGAATTATTTTTTAATCCCAATATATGGGATTAACGGGGCTGCTTTTGCTACAATGGTGAGTACAGCTTTTTGGAATATTGTTGGGGTATACTATATCAAAAAAAGGCTAAATATCTTAACTATATATTACCCGAATTTTCTTAAAAGGCTAGTATTTAGATTGTTTTAATCATAATTATCAAATTGAAAATGTAGATGAATAAAAATGTAGACTTTTTTATTATTGGTGCGCAAAAAGCGGGTACAACTTCATTATATAAATATTTGAATGAGCACCCCGATATTTTTATGCCTAAGGTAAAAGAAAACCATTTTTTTGCAGAAGAGCGTTTTTACAAAAGAGGGGTAGAATATTTCCATAAATATTATGAGGACTATTCAAATCAGCAGTTAGCAGGTGGGGCCTATGTTCACTTATTTTCTTGTAATGAAGCACCAGAAAGAATTTTCAATTACAATAGGAATGCAAAAATCCTTATCATGCTTAGAAATCCAATTGATAGGGCTTACTCTGCATATAATTTTGCATTGAAAAATGGATGGGAGTCTCCGAAAAATGCCTTTCTTGAAACAATTAAATTGCAATCCAAAAGAAGTAAAGGAAACTTTACTGAACAAACGGACTTATCTTATTTTCAAGTAGGATTGTATAATACCCACATTTCCAATTGGCTAAAATGGTTTAAAAAAGATCAGCTTTTTATTTTATTAGATACAGATTTGAAGCAGAAAGATCAACAACCTATAAAAAATCTATTTGGCTTCTTAGGCGTAGATAAAAATGTGAATATTAATACGGAGATGGTTTACAATAAATCAGGGGACGTGAAATTTAAAAGTGTTCACTATTTTATTAGAGACAAAGAATCTCCTGTCAAAAGAATTTTCTCGAAATTATTACCTTTTAAGGCAAGGTATTTTTTAAGGACCAGGTTAAGGAAATTCATCGATAAATTCAACATGATTGAGAAGAAATATGAGAAACTAACAATAGAGGAAAGGGCAGAAGTTTATAAATATTTCGAAAACGATGTTCAAAACTTATCAGTTTTACTCGATAAAGATTTTGATATGTTGTGGAGGCCAAAATAGATTTACATTAAAATAACAAATTTATCGTTTTTCGGTACTGCATTTGTCAATTACTAATAAAAATAATTATGATTAAATTACTATTTCTTGTCCCAGCTGTTTTAATTAATGTTTGTTGCAATTCTGGTGGATCTGTAAACAATTCAAAATCGGAAGACTCCCAAGCAACCGCGGCAACTTCTGTAAAGAACGATTTTAACTCAAATGTAGATGATGAAAAAACTGAGGCGTCCCAAGAATTGAGTACTTCGGAAGATGTTGTAAAAGAAGAAAAGTCTATTGTGAAACGTAGAGAAAACAAAACTGAACCGAAAGAGAATTTTTTAAAAGACGAGTCAATAAAGGAAGCTCCTATTAAAAAGCCTGTTGAAATAAAGGAAAATCAACAAAATAGTAAGTTTAAAAAGTTAATCTTCGGCTTTAATTTAGGTTACTTGGGCGATTTGAAAAATGGTGAAAACATTAATATAGCGCTTTCAACGATAAAAAAAGATGGGTTCACTAATGTTAGAGTTTATGAACCCTTCACTCGTAACCTTATGAACAATCAACCTCAACAGCAAGTAACCTATTTGAAGAATCTTACTAATAGGGGTTTTAATGTTTTGCTAAGTTTGTCTAATTATCCGTTTACATCAAATGGGACTGAAAATCAAAAGGGTAAAAATGCTGATAGTGATAAGCAAAGGATGCTTCAATATACAAATCGATATACTCCAGATGACCTTGCTAAATATGGAGCATTTTTAAGCGCATTTATTGACCAATTTGATCAGGATAATTCAATTGACAACCTTTCTTTTGAGATAGGTAATGAACCAGATGCTAAACAATATTTCTGGGGAACACCAACAGAATTTATAAGCATAGCTAGGAAAACAAAATCTATATTATTAAAATACCAAAGGCCTATCTATTGTTGTGGTTTCACTAGTGAGTTCGCAAATGAAGGCGCTAAAATGAATAGAAATTATTCCTCATTTCTGTACGATAATGACTTTTTTAGAAATGTAAATGCATCCTTTCATTTTTATCAAAATGACAAAGATGGTTTTTCAAAATTAAACATCCCAAATGCTAAGAATGGTGCAATAACTGAGCTGAATATGTTTAGTCATCAAACAAAGGGGACGTTTCAGAAAAACTTGAGAGCTAATTCGCCTCAACTAGGAGCTCTAATGATTCAATTGTTGGAATATGCCTATACCAATGACCTCAAAATAGTTTATCTATTTAAATTAACTGATAATGCTGATAAAGAAGGTACGCTTGGCTTTTTCGATTCGAATGGGTTACCAAAAGAATCCTATAATTATTTCAAAAAAATGTATTCCATAATAAGGGATGGTTATTTTATTGAAAAGACAAATAATTATATAAAAATAGTTGGTCAAACTAAAAGCGTAGTACTATCCCTAACAGACAATATGTCTCCTAATGGAGTTGTTATTGCAAATAAAGTTGTAGATAAGTCCTCTAATTTTTTAGATGCAACAAAAAAACTTAGTAAAGGTGATTGGCTAATTTCCAATAACTAAGAAGGGGCATTAACAAAATTTTACATTAATTCAAAATTATATCCGGGTATTAAATACCCGGATTTCATTATGTCAACATTTACAATATCAAGAAAAACCTTCCATCGAAATATGGTGATAGTAATTCTCATTGGTTCAGTATTTGTTGATTTACTTAATGGCTTTTTGAATGACTATAAATCTATCAGCTTTCCAGTCGGGGTAATTTTTAGAACATTTATTACATTTTATTTAATTCCCTATTTAATTAGATATTCTAAATCTAAAATCTTCAAGCTATACATTTTTATTACCATATTATGGTGGTTTCTTATTCAGTTCTTTTGGCTTAACAATAACGGGTATTCTTTAGGAAGAGAAATTACACAGTTTAGTAAAATCATTTACCCATCATTATTGTGTATTTACTTTTTGGTTTGTATTTCGAAGCAGTACATAGTTTTCAATGACCTGATAAGGTGGGGTACAATAAATGTTTTGGTTGCATCGCTTTTTATTCTTTTTTCGGCATATTCGGGTATTGGATTAAGTACATATGGAAACGGGAGCACTAGCTATGGATTTGGGACAACATCCTTTTTTAAAGCTCAAAATGATACATCTTTGTCTGTATTAATGGGATTTTGCTTAAGCCTTTACATTTTTTTTGGTCAAAATCAGAAGTATAGTTTTATAAAATCAACATTAATTCTGTTTGGATTAATTTTTATAGGTACAAGAGCAGGAATTATGGGTGGGTTTTTAGCTGTGGTTCTATTTGTTTTTCAAATGCTTTTCTTCGCGGCGGTTAAAAACATGAATGGGTTGATAAAAAAGTTTGGATATTTTTTGCTTGTCCTAATTGGATTAATTACTGCATCATACATTACTTATATAAAAATTAAGGATAAACCGTATATGGTAAATCGGTATATAGAGATTTTGACGAATCCCCCGAGGGCACAGCTAGAGGATGCTGCATATCAATATATAGACAAAAGAGGAATTGCTTCGGACTTATTTGGAGCTGGTGTTGGTGAATACAGAACAAAGTTGTTTGGTAATTTGGAAAATAAAAAAGCTGCTGTGGACGCAGATGAAGGAAAGGATGCTGAAAAGGATTATGTAGATTTAATTGGTGCTTATGGATATCTTTTTGGAAATTGGGTTTTTTTGCTCCCTTTAATTTCTGCTTTCATTGCATTCAGGAAGTATGTGAAACGACCTAGTAATTATTTACATTTTGCCATGCTCATTGCTTTATTAATCTTTATCGGTCACTCTATTATTGCAGGGCATGGCATTAAAAATCCGGCTGTTGGAACGTTATTGTCTATTCTATATGTGTATGTTTTGTTACCATTTGATCCAGATAGTATTTTAAGGACTAAACAATCGTCCAGTCATAGCAATATTTAAATTTAAAATTTTAGATGAAACTACCTGATTTTTTATGTGTTGGTGCTGCCAAATCCGGAACAACTTCTTTGCATGAAATTTTGTCCGGACACAAAGAAATATTTCTTCCTGAGCGAAAAGAAATTCATTTTTTCGAGAATGATGAAAATTTCAATCAAGGCAAAGAATGGTATCAGCAATATTTTCAAAATGTAAAAAGTGAGAAAATAATTGGGGAAATCACTGCCGACTATATGTTTTATGATTACGTGCCCCAACGAATAGCAGGAACGTTGGGATCAGATATAAAGCTCATTTATATGCTTCGGGATCCTGTTGATAGGGCATTTTCTGAATATCTTTTTAATGTGAGAAGAGGTTATTTTAATGGTACTTTTTTGCAAGCCATAGAAAATGAAAAGCAATACGATCCTAAAAAATTTGCCAGTAGATATTTTACTCACCTAAATCGCAGCATGTACTCTTTTCATTTAGCAGAAATGAATAAAGTTTTCAGAAATCAAGACAAAAATTTCTTTATTATTTTTGAGGAAGATTTTAAAAAGAATAAAGCTACTACCTTTTCTAATTTACTTGATTTTTTAGAGGTTTCTCAACAAAATTTGGAACTAGATCAGGTATATAAGCCTGCATATGTTCCGAGGTTTCAAGCAATTCAGAAACTAGTTTTTGCTCCAAGTAAATTTAAGAAGTTTGTTAAACAGTTTTTGCCATCATATAAATTAAGAAGAAAAATTAAAGATCAGTTGTTGCCGGCAATTAATAAAAGTTCTGCCAAGGTTGAGAAGCTTGACGAGAATGTAAGATACGATTTGATTAAAAATGTTTTTTATGATGACATCATGAGGACTCAAGATTTGGTAAAAAGAGATTTGACAATTTGGCTCAAGTAAAAAAGATATGAGTATAAATTCCCGAGCACCAGTATTTGTTGTTGGTATGCCTAGAAGTGGTACCAAATTGTTTCGCGACCTATTAAACAATCACTCTCAAATAAGCATACCCGAAGTAGAAACCCATTTTCTTCCTTTATTCATAAAATCCTTTGGAAAGAACGTTGATTTTAAAATTGAAAGAGATAATATTTTTAACGCTTTCGAAAAGACATCTTTTTATTGGAATAGTAAAACTTTACCGCACTTCAATGCGAAGTTATTTTCTGCCAATAGGAATGAGGTGACCGATTGGAGGAGCTTTGGGTTATATATTTTTAAGTATTTCGGCCCGACGAAATTGAGCCTTGATATTATTTATGGTGACAAAACTCCCGGCTACATTAATCATCTTTATCTGATAAAGGAAATATTTCCTGATGCCAGGATCATTCATATTATTAGAGACCCAAGAGATTTCTGCATTTCCGTTAAAAATATCTGGAACAAAAGTATGTTCAGAGCCGCTGATACATGGAATAAAACCCTTGCTAATTCAACAACTTTCAATGCTGCTTTCTCAGGCGATTATATTGAAGTGAAATATGAAGATGTAATAACAGATGCTGAAAAAGTGATGAAGCGAGTTTCTACATTTTTAGATATTGATTTTGAAGCTGCAATGACCAAATTAACCAAGTCGGCAGAAAACTATGGGGCAGCAAAAGGAAGTACTGAAATCCTTAAAGATAATCAGCAAAAATTTCTTCGCCTTCTTGATAAGAATAGTGTTAGAAGAATAGAAGAGATCGCTTATGATCAAATGAAAAGGCTTGGTTACAATCCGGTACATGCACAAAAATCGCAAGGGATAAGTAAATCGCAACTTTTATACCTTAAAGGATATGATGCTGTTAATTCATCCTTGTTTCATGTAAAGGAAAAAGGGTTACTGAATGGCTTATCTTATTTCTTTAAACTTCATAACCAAAGTAGCTGGAGGCAATAAAGTGAGCGTAATATTATTGATGAACAATGGGTATCCTACGGAGCAAAATCCAAAGCATTCTTCTTACATAAAAAGTATTAAAGAGAGTCTGGAGGCTGCCGGTCATAAAGTAGAATTGTGTTGCCTAAACTCTAACTTTAAAGGGAAGTTTCAGCACTTTTTAAGATATTTAAAATATTACCTTGTTATTTATAAAAATGATTTTAGTCGATATGATTATGTACTAATGAATCATTATGGGCATTTTTCGATACCCATTTTTAAGTCCTTATCAAAAATGAAGCAACCAGTTATTCACTGGCATGGAGAAGATCTTTTTCCAAAAAGTAGTAAGCTGAATTGGTTTTTCAATAAATCCGTTAGCGCTCTTCCTGCTCATACTAAACACATTACTCCCTCCAATTATTTTAAGCAGCAATTATTTGAGAAATACAAAATCCCATTAACTGAAATTTTCGTTTCTCCAAGTGGTGGTATCGATACCTCATTGTTTACTTCGTCTAATAATAGTAAGAATAAAGATGAAGTTCTAAGGCTAGGATTTGGTTCTGGTTTAACAGCAGGTAAAGGAGCCGATTTTCTTTTAAAGTTATTAGAAAATATCAAGCAGATTGAGAAGGTTATTGGAAGAAAAATTGAATTGCATTATATCTACTATGGAGCTGAAAAAAATAGGTATGATCTTATTTTGCAACAATTTGAACAATCCAAAAGATGGGATGTGATGCCATCTGATAAAATGGTTTTGTTTTATCAATCAATTGACATTCTACTTTTTCCAACAGCCAGAAAACAAGAAAGCCTTGGTTTGGTTTCTTTAGAGGCAATGAGCTGTAATGTTCCGGTATTAGGACCGAATGCATATGCAGTTCCAGAATATGTTCAATCGCTGAAATCTGGTGAAATATTTATGCAAGGAGATTTTGATGATTTTAAAAAACAGCTTATCTACATGGCAACGCATTTATCTGGCTATCATCCCCGAGTTATTGTCATCAGCAATTATGCAAAATCTTCAGTAGTTAATTTTTACCGACAATTCTTTTCATGAGTCTCATAAAGAAACTTGCTAAACTAAAATGGTTACTAAGTCGATGGCAAGCTATGGAACATCCATATGAAGAATTGTATAGAATAAGGCAATTTATTCAGCATAACATTGCAGATGTTTATTTTAAGAAACCTGCATATAGTTTTGTTTTCAAAGAGCGTAAGTATGAAATTGATTTTGAAAATCTTAAGGGTATAATTCCTTCTGAAGACCAATTGAAAAAGTTTCAATTTTATGATGTAGTAATTAATAACGTTTTTGACATAGAAGATTGGCGTAAGGATTTTAAACACAATATTACTTCTAAGTTAAAGCCAACTTCGAAAATTGACAACCAAAATTTTGAAGCAGTTGGCGACATTCGTTATGTAAGCACTATATCAAGATTGCATCATCTTCCATTTATTATGTTAGCAGGTGTTTCAGGAAATTTTCATAATCATGAAAAGCTTGTATGTAAGCAACTGAAAGATTGGAAAAGTCAAAACCCGTATTTGGAAAGTGTAAATTGGAAAAGCGGAATAGAAGCGGGTATTAGAGTTACGAACCTAATTTTCTTAAGGAATATTTCAAAACTTAATGCTTCGGAACAAAATGAATTGAATTTGTTAATAGACAATATTGTCGAGGAGCATTTTTGGTTTTTAAAAGCTCACTTATCACTTTTTTCTTCTGCTAATAATCACCTTTTATTTGAATTGTTGGGTCTGTTTATTATTAGCCTTCATTATAATTTTTCAGATTCTGATAAGTGGCGAAAAAAATCATTTGAATGGTTATTGGATGAATTGGAGAAGCAAACTTTTGAAGATGGCTTCAGCAAAGAACAATCAACTCACTACCATGCAGAGGTAATGAATATTTACCTCACAGTATTTAGTCAGGCCAGGCAATTTAATATTGAAATTCCTGATAAGGCAATAATCAAGTTGCAGAAAATGGGAGATGCACTAGCCTGTTTTCTTCAGGAGGGTGGTCACTTATTGCCTATTGGCGATTCGGATGAAGGCCAAATATTGTATCCTTATTTTGACTCTGCATTTGATTTGTACAATTCCTTATTTTTTGACATACAGATGCTAGGTGGATTACAAAAATATACAAACTCAAGTGTTCATTGGGACTTGAGAAATTATCTTCTTTGGGGAAATCGAGTATTTTCAGCTGAAGCAAAGCAAAGAGTTGAGCCCAACGAAAATGTAACTGCAGTAAAGCATTTGGCTGATTCGGGATATTTTTTTTGCAATGCTGGTGAAGTGAAGATTGTTTTTGATGCAGGCTGTATAGGATATGGGCACCTTGCTGCTCATGGTCATGCAGATGCATTGCAGATTTTAGTTTCTGTGAATGGCGAGGATTTTCTCATAGATCCAGGTACTTATCAATATCATTCTCGATTTAGTAAGTTTAGAAATTATTTTAGGGGTACGCTTGCTCACAATACCATATCATTAAATGGATTGGACCAAGCTAAGTCAGGAGGAAGAATGATTTGGAATACTAAACCCGAGGTTGTATTAGAAGCATTTGAGCAATCCGTTGATGGCTTCAAAATTAAGGCATCCCATAATGGATTTCAAAAGCAGGGAGTCAATGTAATTCATTCAAGATCAATTTCTCACCAAAACGATCTTCCTCATATCTCAATTATAGATTCATTGGATGCTGCAATTGATTACAATATCATTTACTCATTGCATTTTGCACCGCATATAAAAGTAAAACATGATAAGGACAAAGTGTATTTGATCGGAAATTCGTGCACTTTGTTATTGAAAAATGAAATATTTGGGTCTGCAAAGTTTTTTATAGGTGATAATGTTGAAATGGCTGGTTGGTTTTCACCTTCATTTAATAACTTGCAGCCGACTTCAACTTTAAGAGTTAGTCTAAAGCAGCTTGGAAATTCAGTAATTAATACTGAAATATCGGTTGTTGTTGAATAATGGAAACGAAAATAGTCTACATCATAGGAACCGGCAGAAGCGGAACAACATTACTTGATATTATTCTAGGCAATGGTGAAGAGTTGTTTAGTGCAGGGGAGCTAAATCGGTTTACTAAAAGAAATGGAATTCCCCATTCTCCACGAGATGTAGATGTTCAAGAATTCTGGAAAGGGATTACTGCTGAATTGCTAAAACTTGGTTATCCCGAACCTGAATTATTATTCAATCAATTTCAAAAATTTGAGTATCACAAATGGTTTTATAATGTTTGGAATAATAATATTTTCAAATCGAAAGATTTTGCTAGCTATTCAAATTTTCAAAAGGACTTATTTAAAGTAATACATGCTCAACTTAAAATAGTAGGCGAAAAATCAATCATAATAGACTCTTCAAAATATCCGCTAAGGGGTTATTTTCTGTCCAGTATTTTTAAGAAGGAAATAGCATTTGTTTACATCAACAGACATCCAACAGAAGTTGTACAATCTTTTCAAAAAAAGGATGTAGAACAGCCCGCAAAAAACCGGGTGTTAGCCCATTTATACCTTCTTGTTGTCAATTCTATTTGCAGATTGATTTTGAAGAAAATTAAAAAGAATAGTAAAGTTGCAACAATAACATTTGATAATTTAATTAAAGATCCGATTACAACATTAAAAGTGGTAGAAAACGATATTATGATCGATCTTTCTATACCAAAAAGCAGAATTTCGGTTCAGGAACCGCTTTCTGTTGGTTCACTTTTCGATGGCAACAGGCTAAGACTAAAACATTCAATTATTTTTAAATCAGAAAAGGAATCTACTGATAAAAAGAGCAATTTTTTTGACAGCATTATGTTGCCTATTCATCAAATATTATGGTATAAAAAAAATAAAATTTAATTATGGATATTAGCATTTTTGGTTTAGGATATGTAGGCTGCGTTAGCCTAGGTTGCCTTGCGCAAAACGGTCACAATGTAATTGGAGTGGATGTTAGTAAAGATAAAGTAGAACAAATAAATAGGGGAGAAGCAACTATCATAGAAAAGGATATTGATGTAATTATTAAACAACAGCATGAAGCTGGAAGAATTAGTGCAACGACTGAGCATCGGGAGGCCATTCTGAATTCAGAAGTTTCGATTGTGGCTGTTGGTACGCCATCTTCACCACAAGGGCACTTAAATCTGGATTATATATTCCTTGTAGCATCAAATATTGGAAAGGTGCTTAAAGAAAAAAGCGCCTTTCATGTAGTTGCAATTCGTTCTACAGTTTTGCCTGGGACATGTGAGAAATTTAGCAATATTTTGGAGCAGGAGTCTGGTAAGAAAAGAGGGGTAGATTTTGCAGTAGTTGATAACCCTGAGTTTTTGAGAGAAGGGTCGGCAGTTAGCGACTATTACAATCCGCCATTAACACTTATTGGGGGTGAGTCTAAATTAGCAACTGATAAAATAGCAAGTCTTTATAACCAATTGCCTGGAGAAGTAATTATTGTGGAGACCAAAGTGGCAGAAATAATGAAGTATGTAAATAATACTTTCCATGCTTTGAAAATTTCATTTGCCAATGAAGTAGGAAATGTATGTAGTGCATTAAATATCGACTCACATAAAGTGATGGAGATTTTTTGTAAGGATAAACAACTCAATATTTCACCTTATTATTTTAAGCCAGGATTTGCTTATGGTGGATCATGCTTACCTAAAGACCTTAAAGGATTTCAAACATTGGCTCATGACCTATATGTAAAAGTTCCGGTAGTGGATAGCATTCAGCAAACAAATGACATACAAATTCAGCGAGCTGTAAGTTTGTTGAGTAAGTATTTTGGTAAGAAAGTAGCGGTCCTTGGATTGAGCTTTAAAGCAGGAACAGATGACCTTAGAAATAGCCCTTCTGTGGAGTTGGTAGAGACTATGTTAGGTAAGGGCTTCGACGTTAGTATTTATGACAAGAACATTCAACTTGCCAGGTTAACTGGAAAGAATAAGGAATATATTGAAAAACACATTCCACATCTTACCAAAATATTAAATCCGGACATAAAGAAAGTTATTGAGGAGAGTGATGTAATTGTTGTTTGCAATAAGGAAGAAGAGTTTATTCAAAATTTGCAATCGGTATCTGGCAAAACTGTCATTGATTTGGTAAAATTGCCAGAAAGCACTTGGCAACAGAATAACAATTATATCGGTATTAACTGGTAAAGAAGTCTATAATGCAAAACAACCTCGCAGGAAAACATATTGTGATGATCGTGGAAAACCTTCCATTACCCTTTGACAGAAGGGTGTGGCAGGAAGCAAATACATTGCGGGAAAATGGTGCTGAAGTATCAATTATTTCCCCGGTCATGAAGGGTTACACAAAAAGGTATGAAGTTATAAATGACATTCATATCTATCGCCACCCTTTGCCCTATGAAGCCAGTGGTGCCATTGGTTATTTGTTTGAATATTCAACTGCACTTTTTTGGGAATTCTGGTTAAGCTTGAAGATTTATTCTCGTAAAAAATTTCATGTAATTCATGGTTGCAATCCTCCTGATCTCATTTTTATTGTTGCAATTTTTTATAAACTTTTAGGTGTAAAGTATGTTTTTGATCACCATGATATTAACCCAGAACTATACATTGCGAAATACAATAAAAAGGGAATTTTCTATAAGTTTCTACTTGTCGTAGAGCGTTTGACATTTCTTACAGCAAACTATAGTATAGCTACAAACAATTCATACAGGGAGATAGCAATAGAACGTGGTAAAATGCCTTCAGATAAGGTTTTTGTTGTAAGAAGCGGACCAAAGTTAGATCGATTAAAGTTGACGGAAGGAAATGTGAAATATAAAAAAGGACGAAATTTTTTAGTTGGTTATGTTGGCGTTATTGGCGAGCAAGAGGGTTTGGATCTTTTACTTGAATCTGTAAAGTATATTAGTCAAAAGAGAACTGATATTCAATTTGCAATTGTAGGTGGAGGTACAGAGCTTCAGAAGATTGTTGACCAGGCAAAAACAATGGGGCTCAGTGAATTTGTTGACTTTTACGGACGAGTAGACGATGAAGCAATGGTAGATATTCTAAATACTGCTGACATCTGTGTAAATCCGGACCGCCCAACAGAAATGAACAACCTGTCCACAATGAATAAAATCATGGAGTACATGGCATTGAAAAAGCCTATTGTTCAATATGATTTGAAAGAAGGCAGGTTCTCTGCTTTGGAAGCTTCTTTATATGCAACTAACACTAGTACCCAGGATTTTGCTGATAAGATTATGTGGTTGGCAGATCATCCTGAGGAAAGAAGTAAAATGGGTGAATTTGGCTATAATAGAGTGATTAATGAATTATCATGGGAATTTGAAAGCAAGAATTTATTAGCCGTTTATAATACTGTATTGCAAAACTAATATTAACTCATTGAGCTGCATTTTTTGCAATGAGCCGCTGTTTTGCGAATAAATTTATTAATTGCTGGGTGTTTTAGATTCTTGGAAATTGTTGTTTAGTGCTTGGTTGTTCCCATTCAATTGTAAAGTTCTGTGGGAATATCATTTTTATATCTTTGCTTCTTATCATTATTTTGAAACATTAAATGCAATATGAGTAAGAATATCCTAATTACGGGAGGTGCTGGGTTTATAGGTTCTCATGTAGTAAGATTGTTTGTTAATAAGTATCCTGAATATAAGATCATCAATCTTGATGCACTTACTTATGCTGGAAACCTTGAAAATTTGAGAGACATTGAAGCCGCTCCTAACTATTTTTTTGAGCGAACAAATATTTTAGACATTCCAGATCTTGATAAAGTTTTCGAAACCCATAAAATAACTCATGTTATTCACCTCGCCGCTGAATCTCATGTGGATCGTTCTATTCACTCACCTATGGATTTTGTTTATACCAATGTTGTTGGCACCGTAAACTTATTAAATGCAGCAAAAAAATATTGGAAGAATGAATTTTCAGGTAAGCTATTCTATCATGTTTCCACAGATGAAGTTTATGGAGCGCTAGGCAATACTGGTTATTTTACAGAATCTACACCTTATCATCCCAACTCGCCTTATTCAGCAAGCAAAGCTTCATCAGACCATTTTGTTAGGGCCTATGGAGAAACATTTGATTTGCCCTTTGTCATTTCTAATTGTTCAAACAATTATGGACCATTTCATTTTCCGGAAAAACTCATTCCTTTATTTATTAATAATATTATTACAAAAAAAGCATTGCCCGTATATGGGGATGGACTATACACAAGAGATTGGTTATTTGTAAAAGACCATGCCACTGCAATAGATGCAGTTTTTCATAAAGGTATTCCAAGCGAAACATACAATATTGGAGGTTTCAATGAATGGAAAAATATTGATTTGGTAAAGTTGCTCTGCAAATTAATGGATGAAAAATTGGGCAATCCATCAGGTACTAGCGAAAACCTGATTTTGTACGTAAAAGATAGACCCGGACATGATAGGAGGTATGCAATAGATGCAGCAAAGATTAATAAAGAGTTAGGCTGGTATCCATCTGTTACTTTTGAGGAAGGGTTGGCTATAACCATTGATTGGTATCTAAGAAACGAAGAATGGCTTACCCATGTAACCTCTGGTTCTTATATGCAGTATTATAGCAAAATGTATGATAATAGATAGAAATGAAAGTAGAACAAACAAAACTTCAAGGTTGCTATCTAATACAAGACAACGTATATAAGGATGAAAGAGGATATTTTTTTGAAAGCTATAATGAACTAGCCTTCAAAAAAAATACAGGATTAAATGTCAATTTTATACAAGATAATCAATCTCATTCTTTCAAAGGAGTATTGCGAGGATTGCATTTTCAGGTGGGAGAATTTTCACAGGCTAAATTAGTTAGGGTTTTAAAAGGCACAGTCCTTGATGTTGCAGTTGACATTAGGCAAAATTCACCTACTTATGGGCAATATTTGGCAGTAGAATTATCTGAAAGTTCAGGAACTCAACTTTTTATTCCCCGAGGATTTGCCCATGGTTTTGTTGTCTTGAGTGAAACTGCAGATTTTTTTTACAAATGTGACAATTATTACAACAAAAATTTTGAGGGTGGTATTTTATACAATGATCCTGCTATTAATATTGATTGGCAGTTTAAAATAGAAGATTTAATCGTTTCTACTAAAGATAAGCAATTGCCTCTTTTGGAGAATTTGAAAGGCAGTAACTCATTTGAAGTCCAATAATTCAATATTTTTTCAATTCCTAATTTTTTATTTTAGCATGAAGGGAATAATACTAGCAGGTGGATCAGGAACAAGATTGTTTCCAATCACTAAGGCAGTAAGTAAGCAGTTGATGCCTATCTATGATAAGCCAATGATTTATTATCCAATATCGGTATTGCTGCTAGCCGGGATAAAAGAAATCTTGATTATTACAACGCCAGAGGATAGCGCAAACTTTCAGCGCTTATTGGGTGATGGGCATGAAATAGGTTGCTATTTTTCCTATGCAGTCCAGGAAGTTCCGAATGGACTAGCACAAGCATTTGTAATAGGTGAAAATTTTATTGGGAATGAAAAAGTAGCACTCATATTAGGAGATAATATTTTTTATGGAAGCGGGTTTAGTAAATTGGTTCAGTCATTTTATGATGTAGATGGTGCTGCTGTGTTTGCATATGAAGTAGCGGATCCTGAGCGGTATGGAGTTATAGAGTTTGATGAAAAATTTAATGCGGTAAGCATTGAAGAAAAACCTATAAATCCGAAATCAAATTTTGCAGTCCCGGGCCTTTATTTTTATGACAACAGCGTAGTTCATATTGCTAAGAATATTCAGCCATCGGCAAGAGGCGAATATGAAATTACAGATGTCAATAGAGTTTATTTGAATAATGGCATGCTAAAGGTTGGAGTTATGGATAGAGGGACGGCTTGGCTTGATACAGGAACTTTCGATTCGCTAAGTGATGCATCGGAGTTCGTTAGAGTTATTGAAAAAAGGCAAGGTCAGAAAATTGGGTGTATTGAGGAAGTTGCATATAGAATGGGGTTTTTATCAAAGGATGGTTTGTTTGAAATTGCAAAAAAATATGCAAAAAGTGGTTATGGAGACTATCTTCGCAGGATTATTTAAATTTAATTCATTTAAAAGTAATCAAGATCATTAACATTAATTAAGTAGTTTAATTTCTTAATCTGCTTCTGTCAATGATCTGTTTCGATTAGCATGGTTTCTTTTATTGTTATGGTAATTGATCGTATAGTATTTAATATTTATGAATAGCCGCTCAAGTAACCTTTTCAGGTTTTCATTTGCTGTTTTCGATCTTGTGTGCCTAAACATAGTGCATTCAGTTCTGATGTTGTTTATGGAGCGAATACCTGTATCTCGGGACTATTTTATTCTGTTCATAATAAACAATGCTGCATGGATAATTTGCGCTTTTGCATTGTCGCTTTATGTTGGCAAACAAAAAAATCACGATTATTTCTTCAGAAAATCTATTACAACATTCATTATATTCTTTGCTGTTTCCTTATTGGCAATATTTCTTTATTATTTTAGTTACTCCAGATTATATGTAATTCTTACTTATGTAGGCTTTGGAACCCTTATTGTCATTAGCCGAACTTTGTATTCGGGTGCCGCATATTACATCAGAAGACATTATCCGACAGATAAAAGAGTAGTAATCATTGGATACAATGACCTTGCAAAAAAATTGGTTGACAACTTTAATAAATATGACCATTCTATTACAACTGTTGGTTATTTTGAAGATAAAAATGATAATGAAGCTTCGCTTGATTTCCCTTTCTTAGGGAAGATAAATGATGTAGTTACCTATGCAATTGCCAATAATATTTCAGAAATTTACTCTACAGTTTCTCCCGAAAGGAATCTATACTTATATGACTTGGCGCACGATGCAGAAACAAATTTTATTAGGTTTAAATTTGTACCTGATTTTAAGTTGTTTATCAATAGAAAAGTTCATATTGATTTTGCCAGGAATATCCCCATCCTCTCATTACGAACTGAACCACTTGAAAATCTTGACAGTCAAATAAAGAAAAGAGCTTTTGATGTCGTGTTTAGCATCCTGCTTATTTTTGGGCTACTTTCTTGGTTAGTTCCATTGATGGCTATTATTATTAAGTTAGATTCAAGAGGTCCTGTATTTTTTACGCAATTAAGGTCAGGAAAAAACAACTTGCCATTCCTTTGCTACAAATTTAGAAGCCTCAAGGTAAACCAGGATGCTAATGAAAAACAGGTTACAAGAGATGACAATCGTTACACCAGGATTGGTCGCTTTCTTCGTAAAAGCAATATTGATGAATTGCCTCAGTTTTTCAATGTATTTCGTGGCGAAATGTCGGTGGTTGGACCTAGACCTCACATGCTAAAGCATACAGAAGAATATTCTCAATTACTTAATCATTATATGATAAGGCATTATGTAAAGCCTGGGGTTACCGGGTGGGCTCAAATTAATGGTTATAGAGGTGAAATAAAGATGACCAAAGACCTTCATGGAAGAATCGAACATGACATTTGGTATATGGAGAATTGGAGTATGTGGCTTGATTTTAAAATAATATTGCTGACAATATATAATAGCATAAGGGGAGAAGAGAACGCTTTTTAATTGCATAAATAATTAACTAAAAAACGCTTTATTACATGAAAATAGCTGTTGTTGGAACAGGGTATGTAGGTTTGGTAACAGGCACTTGTTTTGCTGAAACGGGTAATGTAGTTACTTGTGTTGATATTGATGTAAATAAAATATCAAAGCTTTCTAATGGAGAAATTACAATTTTTGAACCCGGCTTGGAAAAATTATTTCTTCGTAACATCAAAGAACAACGCTTAAGTTTTACTACTAATTTAGAAGAAGGTATAAAGGATGCGAAAATCATTTTTCTGGCTTTGCCTACGCCTCCTGGAGAAGATGGGAGTGCCGATCTAAAATATATTTTAAAAGTAGCAGATGATCTGGGTAAGATAATTACTGAATATAAAGTGATTATAGACAAAAGTACAGTACCTGTAGGAACTGCTAATAAGGTGAGAAGTGTTATAGAAAAAAATGCAACAGTTGATTTTGATGTGGTGAGCAATCCCGAATTTTTAAGAGAAGGAGTAGCTGTCGATGATTTTATGAAGCCCGACCGCGTTGTTATTGGTACAACATCTGAAAGAGCTAAACAAATTATGTTAGACTTGTATGCTCCATTTGTAAGGCAAGGAAATCCAATTATTTTTATGGACGAGAATTCGGCAGAACTTACAAAGTATGCTGCTAATTCTTTCCTTGCGACAAAGATCACTTTCATGAATGAAATAGCTAGGTTGTGTGAATTGTTTGGCGCAGATGTAGATTTAGTTAGAAAGGGTATTGGCAGTGATGAAAGAATTGGTAAAAGGTTTTTGTTTCCCGGAATAGGTTATGGTGGAAGTTGTTTTCCAAAAGATGTAAAGGCATTGGTAAAATCATCATCTGATGTGAATTATGATTTTAAGATTTTGAAGGCAGTAGAACTGGTAAACCAAGAGCAAAAATCATTTTTGGTTAAGAAAATGAAAGCCTTTTTTGGAGATTATTCCGGTAGAACCTTTGCAATTTGGGGGCTATCATTCAAACCAAATACTGATGATATTAGAGAAGCGCCGGCATTAGAGATTATAGACGAATTGTTGAAAGACAATTGCAAATTGCAAGTTTTTGACCCGGAGTCAATGAATAACGTGAAGCAGATTTATGGCGATAAGTTAACATATTGCCATAATCAATATGACGCATTGAAAAGTTCAGATGCTTTAATTATTGCAACGGAATGGTCTGAGTTCAGAACCCCTGATTTCGATAAAATCAGCGAAATATTACCATCAAAAACTATTTTTGATGGTCGTAATTTATTCGATCTGGAGAAAATGAAAAATGGGGGATTTCATTATGAAAGCATTGGTAGAAAAACTGTTACAATAAATTAATTATGCGTAAAAAAAGAGTCCTTATTACTGGAGCAGCTGGATTTTTAGGCTCGCATTTATGTGATAGATTTATTGGTGAGGGATATTATGTAGTAGCGATGGATAATCTGATTACAGGTGATCTAAAGAATATTGAGCATTTATTTCCATTAGAAAATTTCGAGTTCTTTCATCACGATGTTACTAAGTACATCCATATTTCTGGTCAGCTCGATTATATCCTTCATTTTGCATCTCCTGCTAGTCCAATAGATTATTTAAAGATTCCAATTCAGACCTTAAAAGTGGGCTCATTGGGTACACACAATTGCCTTGGTCTAGCAAAGGATAAAAAGGCTCGTATTCTTGTTGCTTCTACAAGCGAAGTCTATGGCGATCCGTTGGTACATCCTCAGAATGAAGATTATTGGGGAAATGTAAATCCGGTAGGCCCAAGGGGTGTTTATGATGAGGCAAAAAGGTTTCAGGAAGCTATTACGATGGCTTACCATACTTTTCATGGCGTAGAAACACGGATAGTACGTATTTTCAATACTTTCGGACCACGAATGAGGCTAAATGATGGGAGGGCTTTGCCTGCCTTTATAGGACAAGCCTTAAGAGGTGAAGATCTTACCGTTTTTGGCGATGGTTCGCAAACACGGTCATTCTGCTACGTTGATGATTTGGTAGAAGGGATTTATAGATTGTTGATGAGCGATTATGCTTATCCGGTTAATATT